>JASLEQ010000047.1 GCA_030151135.1 Candidatus Sulfotelmatobacter sp.
GGCATTGACCCGCGCCGACCATGCCCGAAACGTGCAGCAACGTCATGAAAAGAAGTTTCGGTTTACGGCTTACGAGGAAAAAGTGCTTTGGGGCGACCTCGCCGATCTTTTCCATCTGATCTACGCTTTCTCACCTCCGGAAGATCCGATCCGGCAACGGCTGGCGGAGCGGCATTTTGACGGAATCTATCTCGGCGACCGCAAGATGGGCTTCATCAGCGCGGAGTATCGCTCTCTGATGCTCGAGATATGGAAGGTCAAATACCTGCAGATGCCGCGCTTCCGCGAGGTGATCTCATCTATTCCCATGGAGATCCGACTTGAACACTTCCTCAATGATGGGGATTCTCCGGATATTCCTATCCCTATCTATGTTGGATATCTGAATCAGATTCGCGATATGGCGCGAAGAAAGTAATTACTGCACCATCGCAAATGAGGCTTTTTGCGTCGGTCTTCGTCTAACTTTTGTGCGTAATAGCCCTTCGCCTCGACTGCTCCAGTTGTTTTGGTGTTTTGTTCTGAGTTCCGTCGCATTAGCGTCACAGGCTCATGACCGGCAGTTCTGGGAAAAGATCGCCGCCCAGCACTATGCCGTGCCCGAAGGCCAGTCAGCCTCCAGCCTGGCTCAGGAGCTAAGTGAATTATTGGCTTCGCCCGATTCCGAACTTCGCGACGATCTGGCGTACTCCATTCTCACAAGTTGGATTCGAAAAAAGGAACTTGCAGACGCCGATCTCATTTCGCTTTCCGATCAGTGGCGCGCAAACCTGAAGAAGAGCATCGGTGAGTCTGGAAATAATTCGGTTCTGCTGCGGTCGTTTTCCGCTCTGTGCTTGTCGGAGATTGCCGCTCGCGATGTGAAGTCGCCATTTCTTGGCCCGGAACGTTATCATGCGCTGCTCTCCGATGCCCTTGCCTATCTCAATGCGGAGCACGATCTGCGCGGTTACGAACCGAAGGTCGGGTGGATCCACGCTACCGCTCACACCGCGGACCTACTCCAGGCGCTGGCCGAGAACTCAGCGCTCACTTTGACGGAACAGGAGAAAATTCTTAACGGAATTTCGGAGCGGCTCGCGACCGCCAATCTCATCTACACGCATGGGGAGCAAGACCGCTTGGCGCTTGCAGTCATGGCGATTATGGAGAGGACGGATTTTCAACACCAGGTTTTTGCACGCTGGTTGCAGGGTCTGCAGGAAAACGATCGTGCCATGTGGAAGCTATCTCCCATCCCCACAGAAGAGATGGCGGGATATCAGAACGATACTTACATGCTGGAAGCGTTGGCGGCGCGCCTGGCAGCTCGGAACATTTCGAAACCGGTCGCCACGCACTTCGTAGATGAGGCCTACAAATCGGTCCTCGAAGCTGTGCAACAGAGATAGGGCGTGAAGTCCGCAAACAATATCTATGAAGGATGCGGGAAGGCCGCCGCCGGACGCTGGAAACCGCCCAGGCGAATGTGCCCGCGAGCGTGAAACTTTCTTCTTGTCGTTGCCCTGCGATTTAAGTCCAGCGGAACCATTTCAGCGCAAGGACAAACGACAACCCGCCCCAAATAATCATGACAAGCAGACGCGGCCACTGATGCAGAATCGGCGTCCCTTCCAGGATGCTGGCGCGCAGCGCGTCGTTCAGAGCGGTCAGCGGCAAAGCTTTGATCAGCGGATGAATCGCGGTTGGGAATCGCTCGTAGGAGAAGAAGACGCCCGAAAATATCCACATAGGCATCATCACAAGATTGATCAGGCCGCTGACGCTTTCTATTTTTTGTGCGCGGCTGGCGGTCAGCAGTCCTACGCCGCCAAACGTCAGGGAGCCGATCGCTGCGATCAGCGCGATGGACGCAACCGAACCCAGCACCCGCATGTGAAAGAAGAGGATTCCAAACAGCAGGAGCAGTCCCACCTCAATGATCATCAGGATGAGCCGGCTGGAAGCAAGCGCCATCAAAAAGTCGGTGCGCCGCATGGGCGTGCCCACGAAACGCTTGAGCAATTTTCGTTGCCTCATGTCGACCAGAGCGAAGCCAATCCCCCACATGCCGGAGTTCATCAGGTTCATCCCCAGCAGGCCGGGGATCAGAAAGTCGATGTACCGCGATCCGGGCTCCGAGGAGGAGCTCGTCGTAGTCGCAATTGCCTCTTTACGTCCCGCGGCGGCCTGCAGCGCATCATTGACTTCGCTTTTCGCAAGCACGCTTTCCGGCCGGGCGGGATCGAAAAGATAAGTGAATCCACCCTTGGAATCGGGCTCGATCACGAGATCGTATTTACCCAGACGAAATCCTTGGCGCGCTGCGTCTTCGTTTAGAACTTTGACCTTGAACCGATCGGGCTGCGGCGAGCGATTGAGCAGGGTCTGGGCATCTTGCCATCCGGCAAACTGCACAATCGCAACCGATGGCGCGTTCCCAGGTTTATTGCGGAACGCGATCCCCAATCCCAAGGCGAGGAGCAGGGGGAAGATGAATACCCAAAAGACAACTTCCGGCTCGCGCTTCAGTTCCAGCATCCGCGCCATCAGAAGATGGGAATAGCCCGACCACCGGCCGTTTTCACGCGGAGGTGTGGGGGGTGTCCGTTCGGTGTGAGTCGGAGTCTGTTGGGCTACGCTCATCGGCTTATTTAATCATTTATGAATTGAGTCAATGAATCCATGAGGGTTGCGGGCTCCGTGGTTATCGATTCAATGACGGAATGATTCAATGAGACGATCCCGAATCTATTCTTCCCGCAAATGTCTTCCAGTCAGATTCACAAACACATCTTCCAAACTCGCCTGGCGCGTAGTCAGGTGCTGCAGCGTCCCGCCTTGTTTTTCGACTGCATTGAGGAGGGCTGGGATCGTAAGATGCGGCTGCTTCACGTTCAATGCGATGAGGCCATCATCCTCGCGGACAGATTCAACGCTCGGCAATCCGCGCCAGGCCGGTAAAAAGGCTCCATCGTGATTCCCTCCGACCGAGAATTCAACCACGTGATTCCCACCCAGGCGGTTAATGAGATCCTCGGGCGATCCCTCCGCAATAATCTGTCCATGATCGACAATGGCCAGGCGGTCGCACAGTCTTTCGGCTTCGTCCATGTAATGGGTTGTGAGCAGCACAGTGCCGCCGTGCTTCTGAAACGTGCGAATGATGTCCCAGAGCTGGCGGCGGCTTTGGGGGTCAAGACCGGTGGTCGGTTCGTCCAGGAAAAGAATTTTCGGGTTACAAACCAGCGCTGTTGCAACGGCGAGTCTCTGCCGCTGCCCGCCGGAGAGTTTGCCCACCCATGCATCCGCCTTTTCCGTGAGTTGCAGTTGCTCCATCACTTCCTCAGTTGATCGAGGATGGCGATAAAAGCTGGCAAACAGATCGATGGTCTCCCGCACCGTCAACTTGTCTGACAGTCGGGTTTCCTGCAGCGAGATGCCTAGCCACTCGCGCATTTCGCGTTCATTCTTGCTCCAGCTGTGCCCCAAGATGGAAACCTGGCCCGAGGTTGGCTCCAATAGGCCTTCCAGAATCTCGATGGTCGTGGTTTTGCCTGCGCCGTTAGGTCCGAGAAGCCCAAAACATTCTCCCGCCTGGATTTCAAGGTTTAAGCCGCGGACGGCTTCGACCTTTCCGTCATAGGTCTTGCGAAGATCGCGGCATTGGATGGCGATGGCCATAAAGGGGAGTTTGATGCGATCCAAGGAGGAGGCTGCAGTATACACCGAACGTTTCGTTGGATATGTTTTCGGACACCGCAAAACCTGGCGCACGGAAGAGGATCTATTGTGATTACTTAGGTTTCCGGCCTGTCCTGAAACCGTGATTACGCTCACAAAGTGCCGTGATGTGCGGCATTTGCCCTGGGACCCTATTAGAAGAAGATGTCCTTGAAATTGAGCCGCGCGCCTGCCTCCGACTCAGGGCGGCTCTGGTGCGGGAGAGGCAGGGAAGGGTTTCCGATGGGCACTATCCAAACGCATGAGCCAGAAGTAAAAGAAAGCAAATCAGTAAGCCGTCCGGGCGCTGCGGTCCTGCCGCAGTCCGTCATCGTCTCGGGAGGGGCAATCGCCTTCCGGCCGATATTTTCCGACAGTATCCTTGACTTCGGAAGACAGAAAAAGCGCCAGGCTTTCGCCACGACCACTTCCTTCATCTTCAACTGTGTAGTTGTCGGCTTGATGTTGATCATGCCGCTGGTGTTTACCGACACCCTCCCGAAGGCGCAGTTGTTGACGTTCCTGGTCGCGCCGCCCCCACCGCCTCCGCCCCCGCCACCAGCAGCCGAGGCCGTACAACGGGTTATTCGCCAGATCCAGACCGACGTTCTGAACACCGGTCAACTGCGCACTCCGAGCCGCATTCCGCAAAAGGTGCAGATGATCAAGGAAGAAGAGGCGCCGCCCCCGATGGCAGCTACAGGTGGCGTCGTAGGCGGAGTGCCAGGCGGCATTCCTGGAGGGCAGCTGGGTGGAGTGATCGGAGGCATTGTCAGTGCGACATCAAGCCTCGCGAGTGTTCCGAAACTGCAGCCGGTCGTGCCGCAACGCGTCAGGATATCGCAGGGTGTGACCAAGGGCTTGCTGATTCATCGCGTCGAGCCTTCCTATCCGCCGCTGGCACGTGCAGCGCGCGTGCAGGGCGAGGTGATTTTGAGTGCGGTGATCAGCGTGACCGGTGAGATCGAAAACCTGCAACTGGTCAGCGGACACCCGATGCTCGTTCCCGCCGCGATTTCCGCCGTGAAGCAGTGGCGCTACAAACCGTATCTGTTGAATGGGGCGCCAGTTGAGGTGGAGACCACCATCACGGTGATCTTCTCGCTGTCCTCGTAAATCGCCCCGGATTGTCAGGAGTAGAAGATGCCCGCGGAATATACATATCGCGTTTCGGCTTGGTGGACGTCAGGCCGCACCGGCTTGGCCAAGTGCGAGTCTTCGCCCAATACCATCCACTTCTCCGAAGCGGCGGAACTGGGAGGACTGCAGGGTCGATGGACACCCGAGCAACTCTTGCTGTGTTCCCTGGCGGGCTGCTTCACTACTACGTTTCATGAGGTCGCGCGCGGCGCCAAGTTCGAGTTTCTGGATCTTGAAGTTGAGATCGAGGGTTGTGTTCGACGCAGCCGCACCGCAGGCTCCAGCTTCAACGAAATCCTGATCCGTCCCCGGCTCAAGGTGCAGTCGGAAGATCAGTGTGAGATCGGCCTGCAGCTCCTTCGCCGGGCGAAGTCAGTCTGCATGATCTCGCGCGCCATCACCGTCCCGCAGACCTTGGAGCCGGTCGTGGAGTCCGTCAAACTGCCCGTTGAGGGCTGGACCAATCAGGACGCTGTCGTGAAAATTGGGGTGTGACGCCGGGGCTCGTTCTTTGTGACGAGGGGGTGCGTATGATGTTCTCCTACAGACTGGTACGCCTGATCGAATCTCACGCCGACGCACTCGCCGCAGGCTTAGAAGAAAAAGTACAACTGAACTCGCAGGTACCTCATTTCTGCAACGTTCCGGCCCACGAGCTAAGAGAACGCGTCTATGAAATCTACCGGCACCTCGGCGAGTGGCTGCTCGGTAAGAACGAACTTGATATCGAACACCGCTATCGGGAGATCGGGTCCACGCGTGCCCGGCAAAACGTTCCCCTCAGCGAACTCGTCCAGGCAATCGTCCTGACCAAAGAGAACTTGTGGGATTTCCTGAAGAGCGAATCCATAATGGAGCGGGCCGTCGAGATTATGGGCGAGTTGGAACTTATCCAGATGCTGGACATGTTCTTCGACCGGGCCATTTATTATGCCGCCGTGGGGTATGAAGAAGAGCTTGCCCGCCATCCGCAGGAAACGGATAAACTGCGAGCCGGCTAGGAGAATGGACGAGGATGTCGATGTCATGGGAGATGGATTACAAGAAGCGCCTGAAGACGCCCGACGAAGCGCTGGG
>JASLEQ010000068.1 GCA_030151135.1 Candidatus Sulfotelmatobacter sp.
GACGGGACGTTCACCAATTTCCATTCGCCTAAAGACCTGGTAAACCCTCCGTCTGTCCCCGGTTTTCAGTGAGCAGAAATCAGGGATCGCAAAATCCCCGCTTGACAGTGCCAGAGAATCCACTACCATATGGTTGTGGATCGCCTGGACATAACGTTTGCGGCTTTATCGGATCCAACCCGCCGGGCGATGATCGAGCGGCTCTCCCATGGGCCTGCGTCTGTGCATCGGTTGACGGAACCGTTTGCGCTCTCGCAGCAGATGATTTCAAAACATATTGCGTACCTGGTGCGGGCGCGGATTGTGGTGAAGACCAAGCGTGGACGAGAGAGTATCTGCACACTTAGGCCAGCGGCGATTAAAACAGTCGGCGATTGGGCGATCAGCTATCGCCGGTTCTGGGAAGAAAGTTTCGACAAACTGGATGCAGTTGTAAAGCAAATGAAGAACGAGGAGGCCCGAGATGACAAAAAACACGGCGAGTGAGACGGAGCGGATGGTCGTGACAAGAATTTTTGATGCTCCACGCGAGTTGGTTTGGAAGGCGTGGACAGATCCGAAGTACATCATGCAGTGGTGGGGACCGAAGGGATTTACCGCGCCGGTTTGCAAGATGGATTTTCGCGTGGGAGGAAAGCTTCTCTGCTGCATGAGGGCGCCGGATGGGCAGGAGGGCTGGAATGCGGTGGAATACCACGAGATTGTTCCGTTCGAGAAGATTGTTTCCTTGATGTACTTTTCTGACGCGGAAGGAAACAAGATTGACCCGGCGCAATTGGGAATCGAAGCTGAGGCCATCGAGGGCGCTTACGACGTGACTCTTTTTGAGGACTTAGGAAACGGACAGACGAAGCTTACTTTCATTGGAAATGAACCGATGGAGAGCGCCAAGAACAGCGGGCAATTCGAGGGCTGGAACGAGATACTCGAGAAACTTGCCGCAGTTGTTGCGGGCCTGCGGCAGGCGAAATAAGAAACTCAAGCTTTGATTTGCAAAACTCAATCGTGGAGAAAGAAATGAAAAGAATACCGTTTCTCGCTATCGTCCTGCTGGCATTCGCATTTCCTGTACATGCCCAGGACGCGATGAAGAAAGATGCGACGGTCAAACCTGCCGATCCGGAAATGAAAGTCGTGCTCGATTCCTGGAATGAGATTGGCCGCAAGCTGACAGCGATGGCCGAAGATTTTCCCGAGGACAAATATGACTTCAAGCCGACGCCCGCGGAGCGCAGTTTCGCAGAGCAATTGCTGCATGCGGCGGGTTCCATGTATTACTTCACCAATCCCGCGACGGGGCAGAAGCTTCCCGCGGCAGAAGACCCGAAGCGCGACCAGTACAAAACAAAGGCTGACGTTGTCGCGTTCGTGAAGAAGTCCGTTGCCGACGGAGCCGCTGCGATCCAATCGAAAGGCGAGAAAGACCTGATGCAGACTGTCGTATACGGTGATCAGAAAGCGCGCATCCTCGACATCGCATACGGCCTCATCGAGCATAGCGGTGAACACTACGGCCAGCTGGTGGTGTACTACCGCCTCGCAGGTCTTGTGCCGCCGGAGTCGCGGCCCAAGAAGTAAGGGTCAAGAGACCGGTACTGGTCCTGAGCGCGCCGTTTGCGCGAATGGGCGGGTACAGGAGCGCGGCATGGATAGCGGCCGGTGTAGAACGGACAGGAGTTGCGTCGGCCGCATAGTGTTTTGGCGGTTGGACGCTCCTTGAAGTGGCTGACTGCCGTTGCTGGCGGAATGAGCATGCACAGGCCAAGCTACTCAGTTCGCAGGACTTCAGCCGGATCTACGAAAGCGGCCCGCCGTGCAGGCAGAAACACGGCGGCAAGCGATACGACAGCGAGAATCAGGCTGACGCAACCCAGTGTCATGGGATCCCACTCTTTCACGCCAAAAAGCAGGTTGCGCAGCAATCGCGATGCGATGACTGAACCAATGAGTCCGAACGTCAGGCCGGTTCCAATAAGCCTCCCCGCCTGGCCCAGCACAAGAGTATAGATCGCGGCGCGCTGGGCACCCAGCGCGATGCGCACACCCATTTCGCGGCGTCGCTGGCGCACCGAGTATGCGATGACCCCGTAGAGTCCCACCACACTTAGAATGAGAGCCGCCGCCGCAAAGCCTCCAATCAGCCATGCTGAGAATCGATGCAGAAGCGCGGCCTGCGTCCCCGCGATCGTGTCATCGATTGTTGTCTCGTTGGACACGGCTATACCGTTATTTATCCGATGCAACGTGGCAGTGACCGAGGACAGGAGTGCAACC
This sequence comes from Candidatus Sulfotelmatobacter sp., assembly GCA_030151135.1. The sequence goes on from JASLEQ010000068.1 coordinate 2,275, forward strand.
GGGTCCTGTTTCGTCCGGACCACAATATGGAATCCGCCGTCGAGAATCTGCGGGAGAGGGAAATACTCAGCAGGTCCCGGGGGCACGTCCAGGGCACCCTCGTGAACATCTTCGATTTCACCGACCACCTCCCATACTGATAGGCGCCCGCCTTCGGTATTCGAGAATCTTTGACCAATCGGGTTCTGGTTCGGAAAGTACTTGCGGGCAAGGGAGGCATTGATGATCGCCACGCCGGGCATCGAAGCGTCATCTGCGTCGGTGAAGAGTCTTCCGCGCATCAGCCGGGCGCCCATCGTGGGAAGGTATCCGGGACTGATGTGGCGTTCGTCAACTTCGTTTTCGCCGGTGAGTTTGGGTTTCCCAATCACCTGGATCGAGTCGGTGCTGCAATCGCATTGAACAGGCAGAAGGCTGGTGAATCCGACAGACTGAACGCCCGGCAGTTGCCCAACGTCGCGCGCGATCTCCTGATAGAGTTCGGCAGTTTGTACGCCGGTACTGGCGGTGCGGGGAAGGACAACCTCCGCCGTGGCCAGATGTGAGGGATCGAAGCCCAAGGGGACGTGCAGCAGTCGATAAAGGCTTCTGGTCAACAATCCCGCACCGGAGAGCAGAATCACAGCGACCAGCAGTTCGACGATGACAAGGTTCGACCCAATGCGCTGCCAGAACCGGGATACGACGCCACGGTCTCCTTCGGCGAGTGCATCCTTTCCCTTCTGCACAGACAGACGGAAGATAGGAGTGGCCGCAATCAGGATTGCGGCGAGCGCGCAGATTCCGAGGGAAAAGGCGTACGCATGCGGATTCAGGTGTACGCCTTCGAGAAAGGGCATGTTCGCCGCGATGTTTTTCGGAACCAGTCCGTTGAGTAAGCGGATCAATCCAACGGCCGCCACGAGGCCGCCCACACATCCGAGCAGGGCAAGCAGACAGCCTTCGGTGATAAATTGCTGCACCAGCCGAGCAGGCGTGGCTCCTAAAGCGGCCCTGACCGCGATTTCACGCCGTCGGCTCTCAGAGCGGGCAAGCATGAGGCTAGCCACGTTCACACAGGCAATGACCAGGAGAAGAACCGCGCCGCCGAGAAGATTTAACAAGGCAGGCCGTATGTCGCCCACAAGCACTTCAGAGAATGGGACCACAGATGCACCGAGATGGAAATCTCGGTTCCCATACTCCCGCTGCAAGAGACCCTGCATGGAATTCATTTCGGCGAGTGCTGCGTCGCGGTTCACTCCCTCGCGCAGTCGGCCGATTCCCCAGAAGTTATAGAAGTCTCGAGAATGCTCATGGAGACTTAGGGTGTTGATGGGTACCCAGAATTCCGCATTGCCGGCTGGCCCAAACGAAAATGTGCGAGGAAGAACGCCGATGATGATGAAGGCTTTCCCGTCGAGGTCGACGGTCCCGCCGACGGCGCTGCGCTGGCCTCCGAAACGATTGAGCCAGGTTCGATAGCTCAACAGCAGGACATTGGGCCCGCCCAGTCGATCTTCCCCGGGATAGAAATCCCGGCCAATTGCGGGATGAATACCGAGCGTTCGGAAGAAGCCCCCGCTCACGCGCTCTGCGGCGACAGATTGAGTGCCGGACGGCGATTGAAGGAGAAAACCTGTGCCAGTGTATACATCCAGTGAACTGAAAGATTTATTCGTGCTCTGCCAATCAAGAAAGTCCGGGTATGAGAGGGGCCAGCGAGGAGATCCGGAACTGCTTTCGTTCACCGACATGAGGCGATTGGGATTGTCGTACGGGAGCGGCTCCAGCAAAGCAGTGTCGGCGAAAGCGAAGATCGCCACAGCCGAACCGACACCGAGCATCAGCACGAAAATCGCAGCAAAGGCGAACACCGGGGTTCCAACAAGCTGGCGCAGAGCGAACTTCAAATCACTCATCAGATTGTCGAGCCAGAGCACACGTCCTTTGAGGTAAAAACGTTCTTGAGCAGCGGCGACATTGCCAAAGGCGACTCTCGCCCGGCGGTGGGCTTCCTCGCGGCTCAGGCCCTGGGCCTCCAGTTCATCGGCTTCGAGCTGCAAATGCGACTGGACCTCATCCGAAAAATCTTTTGCACTCCTCGTGCGCCTGAACATGGACTAAGCCTCCCCGCCCTCTGGCGTGCTCGGGCCGCCAAGGATCAGGCCCATCGCGCGTGTCAGCCTGTGCCACTCACTGGCCTTCTCGGCAAGACACTCACGGCCCTTCACCGTGAGCGAATAAAACCGCGCTTTTCGGTTGTTCTCGCTCACGCCCCATTTGGCGCTGATCAGCTTTCTGTCCTCAAGGCGTTGTAGTGCGAGGTACAGCGAACCATGGTCGACGAAGAAAACTTCTTCCGAGCGGCGCTGAATCGAGCGAGCGATCCCCTGGCCATGGCAAGGTCCGAAGACGAGTGTCTTCAAAATGAGCACGTCGAGAGTGCCCTGAAGGAGGGCAATGCTCTCTGCTTCCTTTCGGGTCGTCATCCGACACAAGAATGTCACTGCTTGGGTCGGATGTCAACACGTGCCTCTGGTCCTCCACCGGAGAATGTCAGGGCTAGCCCGCGATCGCTGGTTCAAAAATGATTTACTCGCGGGGATGGAGGATTGATATAGAAGGCCGTCGACATGTTTTCCGTGAGGTCCCACTCCCCGATTTCAGGGAGAGGGGACATTTGAGGGTTAATCTTTAGTGGCCGGCTCAATGGTTGGCGTTGCACAAACCCTTCGGCATCCAGTCATGGACCATCGTGGTGGGTGGCTGCGATGACTGATGGAGGATGAGAACGATCGAACGACGCCGTTCTGCGCCGATGGCGGTGAGATGCATCGACACTCCCATGGGAACGATGACCGCAGGTTCCCCCGCTCGACCGATCTGCATACGGCCGTCGGAGGTCTCGAGGCAGGTCTCGCCGCTGACTGCGTACCAGGCTTCCGGGCCGGAGTGCAGGTGTGCGGGCGCGGTCATTCCAGGTGTGAAGTCCGCCTCCATCAACTGCGCGGTGTACTTTTCTCCTGCCACGATGGGAAGCGGGCCAATTTTGGCGACAGGATTTCCGTGGGCCGAACTCCAGCTCTCGTCCTCAATGGTCATCAACCACACTTTGCCAAAGGACTCGACGACCGAACCTCGCGGCCCCTTGTCCGCTTGCGCCGCCGTGCGTGTGGGATAGGCATCGAGATGCCAGAATACTTGCGCTTTGGTGAATTGACCCAGGGGATTGTCCGCGAGGATCCAGCACCCGATCTCTTGCGTTCGCGCACTCACGGGTTTGCAAGGATCACCCGGAACCGCGACACCTTGCGCCATCAGTTGTGTCCATGGGAGAAGGAGCAGGCAGAAAAAGAACGCGGCGTTCCATCGCACCTGTCGAATCATCGATCTGAGCCTCAAAGTTATTGGTCGCTGACAGGGACGCATTGTATCCACAACATGGATTCGTCTGCAAAGAAATGTTTCGTCAGGATCGATTCCAGGCTGTGGCCGAATCGTCGGGAGCCTGGAGGCGTGGCGCCTTAAGCTCGGGGCTATTTGAAAAGGTGAAAAAATCAGGCAGGGCCGCAGCGTTCGTGCTCTGTTATTGGGTACACTCCACTGGATACTTTCAGGCAAGATTACGAGATGCGAAAAGGATTTACGAGAAAGCCAAAACCGGACGAGCCCGGGACGCTGGTCAAGAACTACATAACGCCGAGCGGGTTGCAGCGTCTGAAAGATGAGCACCGGTTTCTGCTCACGCGGGAGCGTCCGGCGGTGACGGAGGTGGTGGCGTGGGCCGCCGGCAACGGCGATCGCAGTGAAAACGCCGATTATCAGTATGGCAAGCGGCGGCTGCGGCAGATCGATGGACGGATTCGCTTTCTCACGAAGCGAATCGAGGCGGCGGAAGTGGTGGACCCTGAAGCTCCGAGATCGGGGCAGGCGGCGATGAAGGCATTCTTCGGAGCGACGGTGCGCTATGCGAATGCCGCGGGAGTGGAGCGAGTGGTGAGCATCGTCGGCACGGACGAGGTCGATCTTAATCGCAACCACATCAGCTGGGTGTCGCCACTGGGACGCGCGTTGATGAAGTCGGCAGCGGGCGACAGTGTCGTCCTTCAATTGCCGGGAGGCACGGAATCCCTGACCGTGCTGGAAGTGCGCTACGAGCGCATTTCGGTGGAACCGTTCCGTGAACCACCGGGATCCGAGGCGTCGGGAAAAGGACTCCGTCGCCGAAGCTAGTCTTCGTAAGCAGCCGCGGTTCCGGGGGAGCTGAGACGACCTTGGCGTTGTATTGCCCACCCCGCAGCGCTACACGCCCACAGAGCAATCGAGAGCATCAGGCCGTGGTGGGCAAGCTCCGCGATCACGTCAGGATCAGATTGAATGATCGAGCAGGCGTTCGAGAATTCGGGGGCCTCATTGAGGACGCGAAGCAAGGCGATCCAGCCGTATTATTTTGATGTAAAAAACATTTGACATTAAAAGCTGCATTGAATTATCTTGCGATGTCAAATATTTTTGACATAGAGGACGAAATGATGACGAGTATTTCGTACCGGGAAAAGACGCTGTACGCCTCGCTAGTGGTGGAGTTGATTGTGTATGGACCGTATTTTTTTCTGCACCGGCAAAACTCGGTGGACAAAGTTGCCGGGATGATCGTGGGCATCATCGTGCTGCAAACCATTTTGCAGCTGATCATCGCCGCACTAACGCGGAACAGAATCACGGATGAGCGCGACCGGTTGATTGAACTGCGAGGATACCGCGCCGGTTATTTGACGCTGGCATCGCTGATGGTGATGGCTCTGGGGACGTTGTGGTTCTACGCTGACGTCGGCAACCATCGACTGGAAGGACCGATGGTCGGGCTGCATTTCCTGAACGTCTTCTTCGGAATGTTAATCATTTCGGACATCACGAAAACCGCCACGCAGCTTGTGGCATACCGAAGGGCGCTCTGATGGCGGCCATACGCAATCAGATACGGGAACTTCGCGCGAAACGCGAGATGACGCAGCAGGACCTCGCCGACCGGGTTGGAGTCACGCGGCAAACGGTGATTGCCATGGAACAGGACAAGTATTCGCCGTCGCTCGAAACCGCGTTCAAGGTGGCGATTGCGCTGGGAGTAACACTGGAGC
>JASLEQ010000072.1 GCA_030151135.1 Candidatus Sulfotelmatobacter sp.
GACCTATGACGAACCTGGCCGTCGCCAATGCGATCGATCCGCACTTTGCGGAACTGGCAGCGGGCTTGGTTTTCATGGGCGGCAGTTTAAGTCCGCAAACGGAGGACCCGGAGTTCATCAGCACTCCCCGCCATGAATTTAATTTCTGGTTCGACCCTGAGGCGGCGAAAAGCGTGCTGGCGGCGCCTTGGAAAACCATCGTTTGCACGCCGGTGGACATCTCCGTCAAGACCAGGATCACCGACGCAATGATCGCCGACATCGCAAAGAGCAACAGTCCCGCGGCGCAATACGTCGTCAAGTTCTTTATGAAGGACGAGGGCGGCTCTTACATGTGGGATGAATTGGCCGCCGCCGCATGGATCGATCCGACACTGATCACCAAACACGAAACACGCTACATGAGCGTGGACGTCAGTCATGGTGCGGCCTATGGAAACACTCTGACCTGGACGGACAAAGACAGGCCTAAGCTGGAAGAGCGGCCCGTCGAAATTCAAATGGACCTGGACCTTGCCCGGTTCGACAAAATGTTTGTGGACTTGATGAAGGCTCCCACACCACAACCCCACTGAGATCCCCCGGGGTGGATCTCATTCAACGGTGAGCAACGCCTTTCTGAGTAAGTTTCACGGATTTGCGTAACAGCGAGACAGGCAACTACGTCACCAGCGGGTGTTCCTGAGGGCCTCGCCGTCACCCCGCTCCCGGCAATTCCGGCAGGATTGTAGACCGCGCCATCCATCGCGGCGTCAGATTCAGGCTCGAGTCCACGCCGCTCTGCAGCAGTCGACCCTAACGCGATGACGAATACAAAAGGGCTGCTCATGGCAGCCCTTTTTCGATTTACGAATCGCCGTCGCTAATGGATCTTTGGACCTGCGTCCGGAGCACGCATTGCTCACAACGGATTGACTTGGATGGTTGCGGGGAGAGGATTTGAACCTCCGACCTTTGGGTTATGAGCCCAACGAGCTACCAGGCTGCTCCACCCCGCACTTCGATATTAACAATCCAATAACGCTGCGTCAAATGAGGGAAGGTCATTCGGAGCCGCGTAAATCGCGGATGGGAAAGCAATGCGCCTTCGCGCTAGGCGTCCATCGAAAAGCGCTGCGCTTTCCCGATACGAGCTCTTAGAAAGTGAAAGAAACGCCGCCACGGATCGAGCGCGCCGACTGCACGAGGTAAACCGTGCTGCCGTCCTGGCTCATGACGGGAATGTAGCCTTGCGCCAGCAGGTTACGAACATCGACCACGGCTTCCATTTTGGCGGGAATGAACTTCGTCTGCGGAAGGGGCTGTCGAACGAAGATATTCAGATAAGGATCCGCTTCTCCCGGCGAGACATTGAACATGTCAACCGGTGTCAGAGCCGAACCGTTCATCCATCGGTAGGAAGCAATCAAGTGCGTTCGCGCACCCGGCAGCGTTCCCGTGACCTTCGCTGTGATGGCATGTGATTCGTGTTCGCTCAGCATCGAACGCACCTGGTTCCAGGAGATATTCTCGCCATCCAGGTCGAGCACGCCACCGAATGCGTAATCCAGGGTTGCGGTCACATCATGCGGCAGCTTTCTCTGGAAAACGATGCGCATGCCGTTGGTCGAGAAGTTACCGCCGTTATAGCTGAACGTCCCCGACACCAGGTCTGGCAGCACCATGCCCTGCGAATCATCCACGTTGCCCAGGCCGGTCAATTCCGCGTTGTTGATCCTGTCGGTAAAGGCCGCAACTTGAATGCTGTTCTTGCCGATCCGTTGCGATACCGCAACTTCCTGGTGGGCCGCATCTTCCAAGGTGCCCCGCCCACCGATCAGGGTAACCCGTGGATCGCCCTGATCGAACTCTGGCAGTGCAGTGTCGTACCCCTGCAGGTTCCTGGAATTTGGAACGGAAGTCGTATAGCGATAAGCAAGGACGGTGCCCGGCGTCAGATGCCAGGAAAGATTGGCAAAAGGCCGGAAGGCCTGTTGGCGTCCCGCAAACTGCACCGTCTCGATATCTGCGCCGTAGTTTAACTCGATCGAATCGGCAAGCTGTGTAGTGTTGGAAGCCAGGGCATCGAACGACTGCAGTGTGGGCGCGCGGAAGCCGAGTGCCGGAGTTGCGTAGCGCCGCGCCACGATCGCCAGTTCCGGACGCGACCCGTCCGCCATCTCACGCTTGTAGGCGGCACGTACCACTCCACCTGGATCTCCACCCAGGCTGTAGGCCACGTTGCCAGTCAAGGACACCGTGCTGCTCGTGAACACGGACTGCTGCATGTCGAATGCGGTACCGTAATCGCCGCTCGATCCATAGCCGTCCGCTTGCGATCCTGCGATGAACGACACACTGGCATGCGGGGCCTGCCCATCCTTCTTGGCCTCGCTCACCACCACCGGAGCGCCGTTCACAACTCGCAAAATAGGACGATTCGCCATGGAGCGGAGTGTCCACTTCCAGTCGTCCTGATCGTCCGTGGGCTTCTTGCGATCGGGCAGCAGCGAGACCGCCTCGAACAG
>JASLEQ010000086.1 GCA_030151135.1 Candidatus Sulfotelmatobacter sp.
TGTCACACCTTCCAACGGCTATTATTTGCTCGGACTGAAGTTTCTCCGTCCGCTGGCGTCAGCCAATAAGCCTGCGCCAAAACGGAAATTTATTTCATCTGTGTGAAAAAAATTGCTCACCGCTCCCCCAGGAATGTCCCGGTAACCTGCCTTGGCTGATTACTGCCGTGCCGCCCGGCAGCTCTTTGGTAAGTTGATGCTCCGCTAGCAGATAGTCTAAATTTGGGCATCCTCCCGTGCTTCTTGCGGCTTTGGCTGCCGGGATGCACAGAAACAGTTCTCCCCTGCAAACAAAAGCCATGACTATCAGCAGCGTAAACACACTTGTCCAGCCGTTAGGGGAGATGCCTCCAGAGTCGATCGTCTTCGGCCGAACCGAAGCCATGCAGGCCGTACGCGACCGCCTTACGAAATTGGCCGGCGCCAACGTCCCCGTACTCATCCAGGGCGAAAGTGGGACCGGCAAGGACATCATTGCCCGCATGATCCACGCGAATTCACCGTGGCGCACCGGGCCGTGGGTCAAGGTCAATTGCCCCGCGATTCCCGGCACGCTCCTTGAAAGCGAGTTGTTCGGATACGAAAAGGGAGCCTTCACTGGAGCCTATGGCGTGAAGCCTGGCCGCGTCGAAATGGCGCACCGTGGCACCCTGTTCCTCGATGAAATTTCAGAACTCGACATGTCGTTGCAGTCGAAACTGCTGCAGTTATTGCAGGATGGCCAGTTCTGCCGTATCGGCGCGCAGGAAGACAAGAAAGTCGAAGTCCGCGTCGTCTGCGCCACGAACCGCAAGCTGGAACAGGAAATTGAAAACGGAACCTTCCGTTCTGACCTCTTCTACCGCATCAATGTCGTGAACCTGCATCTGCCGGCGTTGCGCGAGCGCGCCGCCGACATCCCCGAGCTGGTCAACTTTTTCCTCGAGTATCACAATCGCAAGTACAACTGCCGCGCCCGAGCGTTGTCAGGCGAGATGATGACGACTCTGCGCAAATATCATTGGCCTGGAAATATTCGCGAGCTCGAGAACCTGATCAAGCGCTACGTGATTCTCGGCAGCGAAGATGTGATCTCGTCTGACCTGGCACCGCGTCCTGCGGACTTCTTCAACACGGAGATCGCGCTGGATGGGCCGATTTCCTTGAAGAAGCTCACCCGCCAGGCCGTGCGTGAACTCGAACGCAAAGTCATTCTGAAAGTTCTGCAGAACCACCACTGGAACCGCAAGCAGGCCGCCAAGGCCCTGAGCATCAGCTATCGCGCGCTGCTCTACAAGATCCGTGACGCAGGACTGCCTTCGAACCGCATGAGGCGTGAAGCTGAAGCGGCGAGGCAGGAAGTCGCCGCAGACTAACCGGTCTTCCTGGTCCTATACAGCGTCTGTCATCCTGAGCCGCGTTTTCTGCGGCGACGGACCTATGCATTAAGCCGGAAGAATCCGTAGTAGGGATGCCATCAGCAAAGAGGACTCCTGCAGCACCATGCAGCCTCATCGACTAGTGGGTGGAGTTGTTCTCGCTAACCTGGACCAAGTTCCGCTCTTTCGCGAACCATTTCTCAGCTACATCGATCCGCATCTGGACGTCAACCATGCAATCGGGCCGTCCATTTTTCTGAGTTCCGAGATCCGGGACTAGCAGCACTGGCGAAATGGCCACGGAGCCTATACTCTTGCCAATTTTGTAGTCGAAGTGAAATCCCGCTTCAGCCACGCCGATTTGACTGACGATCGTAGCCCCGTTTGCGGTCAGTTGTGCCGCCACATCGTCCCGGAGAGCGTCTATCAGGGGAATGAACTTCTGCCTACAAAGAGGTAAGTTTCCCTGGAAAGTGGCATCGTGCGCGACGGACTCGTAGCCCGCCGTATGGCCTCCGCCGTGCGAGTACGAGCCTTGCCCACCATTAAAGCGGTTCAGAACGTTTTCGGGAGAGTAGTTCTTGAAGAACGCGCTCTGTGTTTCCGGACCCCCCGGATACATGTGGGCGTTGTTCCAGGTAAGCCAAACGGCAGTGACCAGAACGATAGCGAGTAAAAGAAAGTACACAACGACCGAGACCCGAGGAAATTTCATGGGCAACCTCGATCAACGAGCATAGCTCTTCCGTATCGTTACCGCCAATTCTGAGAGTGAACGGTGCGGTCCTACCGCGTCTGCTCCGCCACCGGAAGGTGCGGCTGCAGAAGGGTAAGCAATTCGTCTTTCAGCATGGGGGCGCTCGACATCAGGCCCGTCAGCAGTGGATTGCGATTATTGCAGCGCAGTGGAGCATTGTCGAGGGTGGCGACAAATCCGCCGGAACTCTGGACGAGCGCCGCCCCGGCGGCAACGTCCCACTCATTCTTGGGCGTGAGGGTGAACGTCACATCCGCCTTGCCCGCGGCTACCAGGCCGAGCTTGTAGGCCACCGACCCCATCGGACGCACGTTGTACTCGCCGTTCATGAACGTCTGCCACTCGCCGCGCTTCACTTCGCTGCGGCTGGCAAGAATCAGCGCGCCTTTTAATTCCTTGCGCTGACTTGGCTGGACAGGCCTGCCGTTATATGTCACTCCGCAATCGATTGCACCGATAATCGTCTCGTTCGTGGCCGGATTGCAGATGCCGCCTGCCACCGGCCGCCCGTCTTCCACAAACCCGATCGACGCACAGAACTCCGGAATACCCTGCACGAACTCGCGTGTGCCATCCAGCGGATCGACCACCCATACACGGCTCTTCGACAGCCGCGAGACGTCGTCCGTGGTCTCTTCAGAGAGCCAGCCCTCACCCTCGCGCAGCAGGTTCTGTCGCAGTACGGTATCAATGGAACGATCGGCCTCAGTAACTGGATCATGGCCGATCTTGTATTCCGTCTCGATTGCTCCGGGCGTGAAGCGGGCGAATACCGTGCGTGCCGCTTCGAGTCCTGCGGCAATACGTTCCAGAATGTCAGCGTACTTCGATGAAGTTATAGAGTTCATGAAGGTGAAGGTCAGTCCTTTGCAGGTCGTCCGGGATAAATATCAGGACAAAGTCAGGCCCACAACATTCGGGCCCCGGTAATCAGAAGCAGTGTGCAGAGAATGCGCCGCAGCCACAGCACGGGAAGACGGGTCGCGATATGAGACCCGATCAGTCCGCCAGGAATCGAACCGATCAGTAGTGTGACCACCAGCATAGGATCGACGTTCCCTAACCGGAAATGCATGAAGCCGGTCACGCCGGTCAGAATTACCGCGTGCACGATATCAGTCCCGACATTGATTTTCGGTGGGAAGCTGTAGAAAAGCAGCAGCAACATCATGATGATGCTGCCCGATCCCACCGACGTCATCCCAACCAGAAAACCGGCGAGAAGACCGATCGCCACCATCCCCGCAAATCCCTTCATCGAGGGGGGTCGATTGGCTACGCGCTCTTCAATCCGCCGCTGAAACAGCATCAGGAGTGGAATGATGATGAGCAGCACACCCACCGCGCTCTTGATGAAGTTGTTTACTCCGTCACCATAGAGGTGACGGATATGCATCAGCAGCTTTACACCACAGATTGAGCCGGGAACACTCCCTATTCCGAGCGCCACGACAACGTTGCGGCGCACGGTGCCTTTCTTCAGGTGCATCAGGCTGGCAGGAACTTTTGTGAAGAAGTTAAAGAGCGCGTCCGAACCCACGGCAACAATGGCTGGCACTCGCAATCCAAAGATCAGCACCGGGAGAAGCAGTACGCCGCCCCCCACGCCGCTCATTCCGATCAGGATACCTACAATGAATCCGACCAGGATCTTGAGTGCCAGCATTTCCATTTCCGCACCGTTCCTATGCTGCTGCCCCGCTCACTCCGATGAAGCCCTCGCGTTCCAGGTGCAGAATAATTTCCTGCGCCGCTTCTTCGGGTGACAGTTCGCCTGTGTTGATGGTGACTTCCGCGTCCGCCGGAACTTCGTACGGATCGGAAATACCGGTGAACTCCTTGAGGATGCCTGCACGAGCCTTGGCGTACAGGCCCTTGCGGTCACGCTGCTCGCAAACTTCTACCGAAGTCGCCACATGCACCAGGATGAAGCCTCCGTATGGTTCGATCATCTGGCGAACATGTTTACGAGTTGCGTCATACGGAGCGATCGGTGCGCAGATCGCAATTCCGCCGTTCTTCGTGATTTCCGACGCAACATATCCGATGCGGCGGATATTGATGTCGCGGTGCTCCTTCGAGAATCCAAGCTCCGACGAAAGATGCTTACGAACCAGGTCTCCGTCAAGCAGCGTTACCGGACGGCCGCCGACCTCAAGGAACTTGGTCAGCAGCGCGTTGGCGATCGTCGACTTGCCCGATCCCGACAGCCCGGTGAAGAAGATGGTTACGCCTTGCTGGCTGCGTGGCGGGAAGCTGCGGCGCAGTTCCTGCACGACTTCCGGATAGGTAAACCATCCCGGAATGTCACGCCCTTCGTTCAGGCGCTTTCGTAGTTCCGTGCCCGAAATATTGAGTACACGGTCATTCGGCTTCACTTCGTCGTCCGGAATGTAGCGGTCCTCGGTCTCGAGATACACCATCATGCTGAATGGCACCATGGTGACGCCGATGTCCGCCTCGTTCTTCTTGAAAACTTCTTGCGCTTCGTACGGGCCATAGAACGGCTTCTTTGTCTCCGGATCGGCTCCCGGACCCGCGTGGTCGCGGCCCACAATCAGGTGGGTGCAGCCATGATTCTTGCGGATCAGAGCGTGCCACATCGCCTCGCGAGGTCCACCCATGCGCATGGCAAGCGGCAGCAACGACAGCTTCTGTGTTCCTTGCGGATACTTTGAACTCAACAGCTGATAGCAGCGCACGCGGGTGTAGTAGTCGACATCGCCCGGCTTCGTCATTCCTACGACGGGATGAATAAGAAGATTGGCTTCGACTTGCTTGGCTGCGCGGAATGTCAATTCGACGTGCGCGCGGTGCATAGGATTCCGGGTCTGGAATGCGACAACTTTCCGCCACCCGAGACGCGCAAATTCAGCGCGCAGCTCCGCTGGCGTAAGGCGAAGCGAACGGAAATCATAGTGCGATGGGGCCTGCAATCCTTCAACCTTGCCCCCTACATACCACGGGTTCGCCTTATTCATCGCATAGTCTGCACCCGGGTGCGCCTTGCTCGTGGTGTTGAACACGGCTTTGGCTTCGGCGGCCCGGTCAGGCTGCCAGACTTCTTCGACGTGCAGTACAGCCAGCATCACACCTTCCGGATCGCGCAGCGCAACTTTGCTGCTTCCCGGCGTGAGCTTTTTTGCGAATTCTTCAGTGACGTCAAGGGTGATCGGCATGGGCCACAGAAGACCGCTGGCCAGCCGCATGTTATGACAGACGCCTTCGTAATCGGCTTTCGTCATGAAGCCGCGCAGCGGTGAAAATCCGCCGCTCAGCAATAATTCCAGATCGCAAATTTGACGGGCAGTAAGGTCCCAGGATG
>JASLEQ010000794.1 GCA_030151135.1 Candidatus Sulfotelmatobacter sp.
GGGGGTGGAGGGGAGTCTTTTCAGGCATGGGCGCGAGGCCGGTGGAAACCAGGATCTGGTTGCGCAAAAATGCCTTGCGCTGTTTCCAGGCTTCGAGGCTGGTGAATTGGGGCAACGGCAGGTGGGTATCGGTGGTGGTGATGTCGGTGTTGCGGGCGTCTTGAGCCGGGACCTGGGCAGCGCAGGCGGGCCCGAAAGCCCAAACGGAGAGAGTCAGGACGCAAACGATCAGTCGAACGGCGAGTGCGGTGGGAGAAATCGGCACGGTTTTCCCCGATCACAAAAGGATGCGAACCAGCTTACGACAGGAGGCCGGGAGGTGCGGGCAGCGAGGCTGGAGTGGGAATGAAGCAGGTCCTTTGGTCACTAGGGCGACCTCCTCCTGGCACATGAGTCCAGAGAAGCAAAAACAAGCAACTGCGGATCCTTCGACGGCGTGCATCGTGCGCGACACGATGCACTTGCTCAGGATGACAGCAATAGTGTTATGCCATCCGTAACTCACGGTAGGACGAGCCGGGCTGCCGAGGAGGACAGTACCAAAGGGGACGCTGCGGTTTCGATGCTTACCGCTTACATCTTGTAGCGGCCGAGGTCTTCGTCGTTGAGGCCTTCGAGCCAGCCGCGAAGCTGTTCGGTGGTCGGGCCGTCCGGAGGTCCGGTGGTATTCAGCTTGGCGGACTGCAGCACCTGCTCAGCGACGTAGATGGGGCAATCGGAGCGCAGCGCGAGGGCGATGGCGTCAGAGGGGCGAGCATCGATGGTGAGTTGTTCACCACCCTGCGTGAGCCACAAGGTCGCGAAGAAAGTGTCATCTTTAAGTTCATTGATGACAATCCGTTCCAGACGTGCATTGAGGTGCTGGATGAGGTTTCGCGTGAGGTCGTGGGTGAGGGGGCGGGGGGCCGTCATTTTTTCGATCTCGATGGCGATGGCGTTGGCTTCGAAGATTCCCACCCAGATGGGCATCACGGTGTCGGAGCCGACATCTTTCAGAACCACGATCGGCATATTGGTAGCCGGATCCATCATGAGCCCGCGAATCCGAACCTCGACGTCCATTCTGTCCCCCTTTGTGACGCTCGGGGCGGTCCAGAATCAAACCGCCTCACCTACTAGACTATTTGGATGCGTTGCAGTGATCCGGACTTGCCGGTAGGTTCCGGGGGCCGGCGCAATCGGCTGATTGCAGGTGAAATTGACGGACTTGTTCTGGGTGCTTCGCCCGGCGATTTGTCCGCGGGCGGGATGAGCGCCCTCAACCATGACTTCCATTGTTTGCCCTAAGTGTCTGGCGTAATTCGCCCTTTGGATCTCACGCTGCCGTTCCAGCAATACCTGCAGCCGGTGTGCCTTCTCACTATCCGGGATGGAGTCGATCATCACCAGCGCGGGAGTGTTGGGCCGCGGCGAATATTTGAAGCCAAAAACGCAATCGTACTGCACGTCGGCCAGCAGGTCCATGGTCTGGATGAAATCGTCGGAAGTCTCGCCGGGAAAGCCCACGATGATGTCGGTGGAGAGCGAGATGGGCCGCTTTGCGGCTTTCACCCAGGAGATGCGTTCCAGGTACCAGTCGCGGGTGTATTCGCGGGCCATGGCCTTCAGCACGCGGGTAGAGCCGGACTGCACGGGCAGATGGACGTGATCGCAGAGGGTTGAAAAGGCATCGATCGCCTCGACGATATCGCGCGTGAAGTCGCGGGGGTGGCTGGTGGTGAAGCGGACGCGCCGAATTCCGGATACCTGCCCTACGGCAGCGAGGAGCTCGGCGAAGCTGAGTTTGCCTTCGGGGTCGCGCCAGCTGTTGACGTTCTGGCCGAGAAGCTGGATCTCGGAGTAGCCGGCGTCGGCAATGCGCCGAGCCTCGGCCAGCACAGAGTTCGCGGTCCGGCTGCGCTCTTTTCCGCGTGTATAAGGAACGACGCAGTAGGCACAAAACTTGTCGCAGCCTTCGATGATCGTGATGTAGCCGCGGTAGGGGTTCTGGCGCGCGGTGAATTCCGTCTCGAATGTCTCATCGGTCTGGCGGTCGTCCAAGCCGGTGATGCGTTGCTCGCCGGCCTCCAGGCGGGAGAGCATCTCGGGCAATTTGCGATAGGATGCCGAGCCGGACACCAGGGAGACGTAGGGCGCGCGGTCAAAGATCTTTTCGCCTTCCTGCTGCGCGACGCATCCCAGCACTCCGAAGCGCTTGCCGGCCTTGTAGAGGGCTTTGTAGTCGTTCAGGCGGTGGAAGACCTTCTGTTCGGCTTTGTCGCGAATGGAGCAGGTGTTGTAGAGAATGAGACCGGCGTCTTGCTCCGAATCGACCTGAGCATAGCCCGCACGCTGGAGTGTGCCAATGACCTTTTCGGAGTCATGGGCGTTCATCTGGCACCCGAAGGTCTCAAGGTAGAAGGTTTTTTCGGGCACCATAACAAGGGTAAGTATACCGTGAGGCCGGGTCACTCCGGAACCCGGCCCGGGAGGCATTCGACGCCCACGGAGCTAGGAAACGCTGCGGTACCATTCCACGGTGCGCCGTAGACCTTCGCGGAAATCCACCTTGGGTTCGTAACCCAGCAGTTGGCGCGCCAGGCTGATGTCGGCCAGCGAATCGCGGATATCGCCGGCGCGCTCGGGTCCGTACGCCGGAGAACCCGCGAACCCCGTCAGTTCTTTCAGGATGTTGAACGTATCGTTGAGCGTGATGCGCGTTCCGGTGGCGGTATTCATCATTTGTCCCGACACCTTTTCCGCCGGAGCGTCGGCAGCCAGCAGGTTGGCGTGAACCACGTTATCGATGTAGGTGAAGTCGCGGCTCTGCTCGCCGTCGCCGAAAATCGTGGATGGCTCTCCACGCAACATCTGCGTGATGAACTTCGCGAGCATGCCAGAATATGGAGACGACGGGTCTTGACGCGGCCCGAACACATTGAAATAGCGGAGGCAT
>JASLEQ010000104.1 GCA_030151135.1 Candidatus Sulfotelmatobacter sp.
ACTGGGTTTTGCCTATGGCAAGATGAACAAGCTGACGGAAGCCCGCGAAGTGCTCACCGAAGCGGTCAAGATCCAGGGCCCACTGCAACCGATGTCGCAGGATCTTCTCGCGAAGGTAAACAGCGCCAGGGCGAAGGGCCGCTAGCTTCATCTCATTCGGACGGAAAGATTTTCCGTGGCTCAGGACGACACAGTCTCTGTAATTTAGTGCAGACAAGGATCGGCGAGTTTTCCCGCACGTTGATCTGGCGTTAGAATTTTCGCGCATGCATGGATCTTCTAAAATCATCGCTCGATTCGTCACTTCTCTTGCTTTCGTTACATTTTGCGCTTTGGCCGGATCTCGCCTGCAGGCGCAAGCGAATCGCTCGCACATCACCGACATCGATCACGTGACCCTCTACGTCAGTGACATTGCGAAGTCACAGAACTTCTACGCCCATATTTTGGGCTTAACCCCCGGCTGCCCCGATTACAACGGCCCGGAGATCTGTTATCTGGTGCGCCCGTCGAACTCGCGGATTCTGCTGAAACCGGCTCCCGACGAAGGAAAGAAAGATCCACACAATAGTTGGCTCGCGGAAATCGGCTTCACGACCGACGCTGCCTCGCAGCTTCGCAGTTTTCTTATCGCACACGATTTGAAGCCGGATTCGATGCAAAAAGATTCCGACGGCGCGCTGTACTTTCGCATTCGCGATCCTGAGGGGAATTACATCGCGTTCGTCCAAAGACCGCCGTTGAAGAATCAGGACGCACCATCCTCGAAGCAGATCGGCTCGCACCTGATCCATGCGGGATTCGTTGTCAAAGACAGGGAAGCGGAAAACCGTTTCTATGTTGAACTGCTGGGCTTCCGCCTGTACTGGTACGGAGGTTTTAAAGATGACGGCGTCGACTGGTACGAACTGCAGGTGCCCGATGGTCCGGACTGGATCGAATACATGCTCAACATTCCCGCCGATGCAGATCATAAAGAACTAGGCGTGCAGAATCATTTCTCATTCGGTGTGAAGGATGTGCACGCCGCGGCCGCGGAACTTCGTGCGCGCGGATTGGCTTCTTTCGACGGACCAGAGGTCGGCCGCGACGGCAAAGACAGCCTGGATGCCTATGACCCCGACGGTACACGCGTGGAAATCATGGAATTCAAGCCGGTGCAGAAACCGTGTTGCCATGCCTACAGCGCCGACCATCCGACGCCGTGAACAACGCGGTGCCGCCTGCATCGAGTGCTTCAGGAATCGCTGTATCTTTGCGCTTTCGCGTTGAAAAGATTCCCTAGGACTTTTCGTCGATCAGTCGAACGTCACCATGATCTTGCGGAAGCGCGATGGATTCTCGCTCCACGATCGTAGAGCGCCCGCGGCTTCTTCGAGCGGAACAATCACGCTCACCGCCTGGTCCACCGGAAATTTTCCAGTCTCGAGCAGCCCGATGACCGCTTCGAAGTCTTCAGTCTGGGCATTCCTCGATCCGCGAATGTCTAATTCTTTTTGCACAAACAGCTTCGTCTCATAGCTGACTGGCTCTTTGGCGTACCCGATGTAGACGACGCGTCCGGTAAAAGCGACTTCGTCGACCGCGGCGCGAAACGTCGCAGGCGTTCCAATTGCTTCGATGGCGACGTCAGGCCCGCGGCCTCCGGTCAACTCGAGCAGGCGCTCGTGCAAAGGTTCGCGAGTGCTGTTGATCGCGTCCGTCCCGCCCGCTGCTTTTGCGAGGGCGAGCTTTTCGTCATCGACGTCGATGCAGATCGTCCGCGCACCCCGTGACGCCGAAGCCGCTACAGCGCCCAGTCCTACTCCGCCGCATCCCCAGATTGCGACCGTGTCGTTGACGCTCACAAGTGCACGAGCGACCGCATGAAATCCCACGGTGAGCGGCTCTACCAGGCATAGTGCCTTCGTTGTGAGCCTGGCCGGAAACAACTTCTCGCGAGGCATGGCAATGAACTCGGCGAGGGCGCCATCGCGTTGCACACCTAACGTCTGATTGAACTGGCAGGCGTTCGAACGTCCGTTTCGGCACGACGCGCACTGGCCGCAGCTTGTGTAGGGGCACAAGGCAACATCGGTTCCAATCGCCAGTTCGCCGCCGTGATCTTCCATGACCGTCGCGCAAACTTCGTGCCCCAGGATGCGCGGATACGACACCATCGGGTTGAGCCCGCGAAACGAATTCAGGTCGCTGCCGCAAAATCCCACCATGCGGACCTTGAGCAGGAGCTCTCCATCGCCGGGTACCGGCTCTGGAACATTCTCGACGGATGCTTCACCCGGCTTGCGCAGTACGAGAGCTTTCATAGGAGTACGAGAGGAAGGTAGAGGCTGATGCTGATGGAAGTCAATCCAATCGGCTTGAATTCCGACTTGCGATCGGTCTCTTGCCCGCCACGCTGATCCATCCTTTCTCGTGTTCCTCAAAACTCTGTACGTCCGAAAAACCCGCGTCCGCTAGCATCGCGCGATGCTCGTCAGGATTCAGCAGCTTGAGTCCAATCCGCTCGAAATTTTTCTCGAGCACCCTTGCCAATTTTGTTTGTGCTCCTTTGTAGACCTCGGCAATCACAGCGAGCGTTCCTCCTGGCTTTACGACCCTGTAGATTTCACGAATGCCGGAGGGTATATCGGGCCACCAGAAATGCGTCTCGACGGCTGTCACCAAATCGAACATCGCGTTTTCAAACGGGAGTTCGGAAACGGAGCCGTGTCGCACCTCGACGCGTTGCATCCTGATCCAGCGCGCATTCGTTTTTGTAGTGGCTGCGACACTCGTCTCGGAATAATCCACGCCATAGACTTTTCCCTGCGGCACGGCATTGGCGAGCTTACTGACCGTCCTGCCGCCGCCACAGCCTACATCGAGAATCGTAAAGTGCGGTTCGATGCGAACGTGCGACAATCCCCAGTCTGTGACCCCGGAATGGCGGCTATTCATGTTCCACAGAAGAAGTCGGCCGATCCAACCCTGGGGCTTCTGATACTGACTGGGCGTCGCGTCGCCGCCGGTTTTGCTTGTCGCCATGGTTACAGTTTAACGTTGATCGCGCGAGTTGCCGGTGTCTTGCATCCGCACGCGCGTTAGAGGATGCTGCGCAC
>JASLEQ010000110.1 GCA_030151135.1 Candidatus Sulfotelmatobacter sp.
CGATCAGGTCATCGATGATCAAGCACGTCCGCCCATGCACATCGCCGATCACGTGCATGATCTCCGCCACGTTCATTTCAACGCGCCGCTTATCTACGATCGCCAGGGCCGCGTCCACTTTCTTCGCAAAAAACCTGGCTCGCTCCACGCCGCCCGCATCCGGCGAAACCACCGTCAAATTCGGCAATGCCAGCTTCTTGAAGTGTTCCACCAGCACCGGCGAAGCGAACAAATGATCCACCGGGATATTGAAGAATCCCTGCAACTGCGGCGTATGTAAATCCACAATCAGCGCCCGGTGCGCTCCCGCCGCAGTCAGTAAATCCGCCACCAGCTTCGACGAGATCGGACTCCGCGGCTTGTCTTTCCGGTCCTGCCGCGCATATCCGAAGTACGGAATCACTGCCGTGATGCGCCGCGCCGATGCGCGCTTCAGCGCATCGATCAGCAGCAACAACTCCATCAGGTGTTCATCCACCGGACGGCAAGTCGGCTGCATGATGAAAACGTCCGCGCCGCGCACGTTCTCCTGGATCTGCACGTAGCACTCGCCGTCGGCAAATCGCACGACCTGCGCCTGCCCGCGTTGCATTCCGAGAAAGTGGCAGACTTCATCGGCCAAACCTTCGTTCGCGGTGCCGCTGAAAATCTTGAACTTGTCGTCCGTCCGCGGCCGCGGCTTCCGATCCGTCTTCTCATCGGTCACTGGCGCGCTCTTCTTCTCAACCTTTTCGGCTTTCTCGGTCGGCGTCACTAAAGTAGCCATGGTTCTTCTTGGGCTCCTGGCCTGCTTAGCTTTTAGCCTCTAGCTCTTGGCTCTTCGCTTGACTTGCTTTTGGTCTAGCTCGGTTTAGCTAAAGGCCAAAAGCCAACTGCTAAGAGCCGCATTTTTCTGGCTGGGCCGCTAGGATTCGAACCTAGACAAAGTGCTCCAAAGGCACTTGACCTACCATTAGTCGACGGCCCAGTAAGCCATTGTCGATTGTCGTGAAATCCCCGATCAGGGGACTCTATTCTCATTCAACAATCGAAAATCAACAATCAAAAATTTGACCGGAAAATAGGCATCGAAGCTGACGCCCTGATTCCAGTGTGGGCTGCCGCCACAAACCAAGTGGAGACGGCCGGCAGCTTGCCCTGAAGCGAAACTGAAGGGGCCGTCCAGCGAAGGCGAAAGCCGAGCGCGCTGACCACGAAAACTCTATGTTTGAAAGATCTGCCGCCAGTACGATGTTCGCGTCAAAGTCACCGTGGCTTGTGCCGCCCAGCCACCCTTGCGCAGCTTGCTCACCGCCAATCCTGCGGCTTGCCGCGACGCGAACAGCCCGTACAGCGTCGACCCAGAACCCGACAGCGACGCATACTTCGCTCCCGCGCGCACTAACGCACGCTTTGCCTCACCTAGTTCGGGATACTCAGGAAAGACGACTTGTTCAAAGTCGTTCTCGATCCCGGCCCGGTCAAGCGCGAGAAGCGGATTCTCGGCCCGGCCCCTTCTAAAAGGAGCACCGGAGTACCACTCGCTCAGCCACGCCGAAAGGCCATAACCAAGCTCAATCATTCTATCGGAGGGAGTAGAAGCCGTCAATTTCTCGCGTTGGGTTGTGGAGGCACGGACGCCTTCGTCCGTCGCCGTCTTTGTTGGGACATTCGCCCCCGGCTGTCCAGCCGAGCGAAGCTCGGCCTCGGTTTTGTCGGATCCCATTGATGCTGGGATGCCCCACTTCTCGCCGCCTTTGCGAGAAGTGGGATCCTCGACTCTATGCGGAACCGTGGAAGAGCGGCGCTTCAGCGCGACGTCAGAGTCCACCGTGGAGGAGCGGCCCTTTAGGGCAGCGTTAGGGCCCAAAGAGGAAAGGGGCTTTAGCCCCTGCTTTCGATCCCACTCTGCAAACGCCCTCGGAGTCGACACCCCAATCTCCGGAGTCACCACAACACAAGCCACCGAAGGAAAATCCGCCAATGGATAAACCTGCTCCCCGCGCCCGACTCCCAAAGCCGTCCCGCCAACCAGGAACAAAGGCAGATCCGATCCCACGTCCGCCGCAATCCGCAATCGCTCCGTCGCCGACAACGATTTCCGCAAAGCCTTTTCCAGAGCGAGCAGAGTAGCTACAGCATTCGCCGAAGCCCCGCCAAGCCCGCCCTGCACTGGCAATCGCTTATCGATGTCGATCACGACACGTCCCCGAGCGCGAAGCGCCGCCATTGCCCGCTCGACAATCCGATAGCAGGTATTCGTCGCATCCCGCGGCACCCGCGGATCCTCACACCGAATCTCAATCCCCGACCCGCGCTCCACTGAAGCCCGAATCACATCGTGCAGCCCGATGGTTTGATAAATGGTCAGCAACTCATGAAACCCATCAGCTCGAGGCGCACCAATGCGTAGCCCAAGATTGATCTTCGCAAACGATCGAACTGTGACTGTCATGGACGAACGATTGTAACCGTGTGTCAACAAATTTCCGAAGCGTCCTGTCGCTCCGCGCTAACCTAATTAGCCATGAAACCGATTAATATCTGGCGCCTATTGCCTTTCTGGAGAGAAATCCTCCTTCCGCTGATCGCCTCTTCTATGGCTGCCTGGAAGTGGTTCAAATATCGGCACGCCCATTCCTGGCCGTCTGCGCAGGGAAGGATCAGCGGCGCTCAGGTGCATCGTGGTCGAGACACTTACTTTCAGCCTTGGGCGGCAACACTCACTTACACTTACATCGTGAATGGCGAATATTACGCAGGATCTTACAAGCTTGAGGCCCGCAGCGAAACCAAAGCCGAACAGAAGATTGAGGGCTGGAAAGACCGGATGGTTGTAGTGCGCTACTCAGCCGATCACCCAGAGATTTCAACACTTCTCAAGAGCGATCAGCCCGGCGGACAACTCGGGAATTAGGACTAGAAGGTATTGTTGCAGCGTACAATCTCCACGCGTGCCCACCCGCTCCAGAGCATCTGTTCTTCTAATCGCCCCTGCGATCGCACTTGCGATCACCTGCTTTTTTATTAAGCCCATCGCTCAGCCGCTCTCCTATCACAACTTCGCCGACCATCGTTCTTGGCTCGGCATCCCAAGCTTCGGCGATGTTGTTTCGAACCTACCATTCGCTGTCGTGGGAATATGGGGGTTGATCGTGCTCTTCAGCCCGGGGAAGGTCGAATTCACTGACCGCCGGGAACGCTGGCTTTACTTTGTGATGTTCGCGTCTCTCATCCTCACCGCATTCGGCTCCGGCTACTACCACCTCTCGCCGGACAACGCGCGCCTCGTCTGGGACCGTATCCCCATCATGATCGTCTTCATGGCGTTGCTGGCCGCTGTTATAGCCGAGCGCGTCAGCGTGACGATTGGCCTTGCACTCTTTCCACTGCTCGAAATTCTTGGCATTGCAAGCGTTCTCTACTGGCGTTCGAGTGAATTGCGCGGCGAAGGCGATCTGCGCTTCTACGCGGCGGTGCAAGTCTATGCCATTGTAATTTTGTTGCTGGCCTTACTGCTTCCCGCAAAGTACTCTCGCGGCTCCGATTTTGCAGTAGTCGTCGGATTCTATGTCTTGGCGAAGATTCTGGAGGAAACTGACCGCCAGGTATTCGCGATGGGCAACATCGTCAGCGGGCACACACTGAAACATCTGGCTGCGGC
>JASLEQ010000796.1 GCA_030151135.1 Candidatus Sulfotelmatobacter sp.
ATGCCTCCGCCCTCGGTTCGACCGGTTCGGATTTTGGCAGCTCGATCAACACCGTCGTGCCCAATCCTTCCCCCTCGCTCGTCGCCGATGCATTGCCGCCATGTTTTTTCGCGATTGATTTCACGATGAACAACCCCAGCCCCGTTCCCTTCACGTGCGCCAGCGCCCGCGGCGTCACTCGGTGAAATCGTTTGAAGATTCGTTTCAAATCTTCCTGGGCGATTCCAACCCCTCGATCCTGTACCTTCAGCACCACTTTCTTTTCATCTGGGGATTCCAGCCGGATCCTCACATCAATCCGATCGCCCGAATACTTCACCGCATTATCGAGTACATTGGAAACCGCAGTCCGCAAATCATCCGCATTCCCTCTTACGTGCAAACCATCACCGTTACTCCTCGCTTCTTCGTAGCGTATGTTCTCGGCCTGCAAATGATATCGGCTGCGGATCACATCAGTACATTCGCGGACAAGCCGGCTGAAGTCCACATCTGCCTTATCTTTTCCAGCCTTCTTGTCGCCCGCCCGTCCTGCCTTTAGAACCTGCTCTACGGTTTCCGTGAGACGGTCCGCATCTCTCAGCATGAGTTTGTAGAACTCCTGCTTTCGCTCCTCCGCTAATTGCCGGCGTTGCAGCGTTTCCAGATGGAGACGAATCGAGGCGATCGGAGTCTTCAGCTCGTGAGTCACTGCGTTGATGAAACTGTCGTGCTGTTCACTGCGCCGTAACTCCCGGACCAGGAAAATCGTATTCACCACCATCCCCGCAATAATCAGCGCGAAAAAGACAATCCCGAAAAACAGCAGCACGCTCTCGCGCCAATTGAGGATGATCCATCCCACATTCAGCGCGACGGCCAGGGCAACCAACCCGATGCCCAGGCATAAAAAGAAAACGATGGTTCCGCGGCGGCTTGTAATTCGCATGCTCTTTTGCAGTGATTTTAGCGCTTCGCGGACCGTAGCGGCACGGCGGCTTCGCGCGGAACGCCCTTCGCCGGAAGAATGGAATTACGTTCGGCTGCGCGTCTTGGGACATGCGACTCAGTCCAGCCGCGGTACTTAGAAGGTGAACCGTCCCCCGGCTGTCGGAGCGAAGTTGTTGTTGCTGAAATAAGGGACGCCGGGTCCATGAGGAATGGCTATACCCAGGCCGCCGGTCACGTACGAATAAGCAATCCCGGCAAAGCCGTCAAAGCGCTTGGTGAAATGATGATCCGCGAAGAGCGACCCCTCGTTAAGCGTTCCTGCACAGGAACTCCGGAATCCAGCTGAGGCCGAGCAAGTCGGCGGTGAACGGAAATCATTTTGCCTTTGCTGGTACCACGCGACCGTGATGTCGGTCTTCTTGCGGTAGGTATACTTCGCGCCTGTCCACCAGATCTGTACCAGCTTTTCATTATCCAGATTCTTGTCCTCGACCCCACTCATGAAATACCCGCCTTGCACCGACGCCCCCACTCCCAAGGGGTTCGACGGGTTGTTCTGCCAGATGTATTCATATCCGGCAAACAGCTTGAACCGGTCCACCGCATACTTGGCAGCCACGATAATGCCGTTATTGTCGGTCACGATTCCATAAACCGTGTTGGTTGTTCCGACCACGTTGTCCCCCGTAACGGGATTCGTATTGATGCTGTTGGTGGTCGACTGATAGGGCTGCGTCGGACTCTGCGGCCCCAGCAACGGATTCAATACGCTGATCGCCTGGTTGAAATGTTGATAGACGGCATCGGCTGAGAACTTGCCGTAGCTTCCGCCGAGATTGAATCCGAACGCGTTGTTGTGTGCCGATTCAGCCGTGCAGGTCGTGGCAGTCCAGGTCGCCGACGCCGAGTAGCAACCCGCGGAGCCATCGGCGAATTTATACATCGCCCCGAAGTGGACTGGGCCATAAGCCACGCGATACTTCACGGCGTCGTCCCAGCGGCTGTCCTCTGTGTCGCCTCCGCCCGCCATTGTGCCGTTATAGCCGATGTAAGAAAAGGCATAGCTG
Source organism: Candidatus Sulfotelmatobacter sp. (assembly GCA_030151135.1). The sequence continues at coordinate 1,998 of JASLEQ010000796.1, forward strand.
CCTCCCGCCGGATCGTAGAGAAGCATTGCGTCGGTGCCCAGCGCACGCTGGCGGCCGAAAGTTAGCGTACCGAAATCCTTCGACGCGATCCCACCATAAAACTCGTCGTTGAACGTTTGTCCCGCTCTCGCCCCATCGACCACGAACGAATAGCTTTTCCTGGGAAGGCCGTTGTTGATGGTTTGCGTGGCCGACGCGTTGGCTAGCAGGCCGGACTGCGGATTGACGCCGCTCGAACCGTTGAACACAACCGCCCATCCATGCCGGAACTCTTCCCTGCCCCTGATTCCAAAACCGGTCTGCGACAGATTGTTCGGCGCGACCAGAAATCGATGCTGATAGCCGTTCCTGTTTACCAGACTTTCGCCTTCGTAGTTATAGCCATTCTCCGGTAACCCGTGGCTGACCCAACCAATCCCGATATCGTAGGCCCCATATACCGTGATGCCGTGCCACGTGAGCGTACAATCCGTCGTCGCGAACTCATGGCCGCTCTTGCACGGGTCAGGTGTTTCATGGCTCGCTCCGCCCGTTTGGGCCACCGCCGGGTACATTCCGCCAAGAAATAAGAAGAATGCGACCAGCAGTGCGGCAGCACTCGGAATAGACCTGCCGGCATTCCACCACAGCATCCGCCGTTTGTGGAGCCTCAAAGGCTGCAGGCAGTCAGAGCGTTTCGTCATGGAGCACCTTCCTTCCTTGCCCTTCCCGTGCGGGATATATAACTTCCCGGCGAACAGCGGGACCACTAAGATCTTTTCTTACGAAGAATTCGGAGTGTACATGAAATACGGTTCGGCTGTCCAAATGCATACACTTATATACTGTTTATGATCTCTAAAAATCGCTTACCTAGGGTGGGCGGGGTTGACCCTTCGCGACGCTGCCTGTACGATTTCGGTCCAATGCGAAAGAACACAACATCCAGGCAAAAAACCGGCCAACTGGTGAAGCTACGTGATGCTGCCGTGCAACTAGGGATCAGCTTCCCAACCATTAAGCAGTGGATTTACAAGAAACAGATTCGGAGCGTCCAGACTGCCGGAGGCCACCACCGGATTCCGCAGTCCGAGATTGACCGTTTACTCTACCGATCGCGAGGTCACAACGAGGAGGAGCGACGCGTCAGCTATCAGCGCATTAGCGGACGCAATCAACTCGTCGGCCGCATCGTCGACGTCCGCGTCAGCGGCCTGGTCGCGCAAGTAACGCTCTCGGTAGGAGGTCAGCTGATCACATCCTTGATTACGTCGGGTGCAGTCCGTGAGATGGGTCTGAAAAAGGGCCAAACCGCCGCAGCCCTAATCAAAGCAACAGAAGTAATGATCATTCGCGTGTAACTCCTCAAGATGTTGTTCGTTCTCATCGTTCTCTGCGGCCTTCCTCAGCGTTCTCAGCGCTAAAGCCTTTGGTTCGTAAACCAAATAGAATCGTTGCGCGGAATGATGATCTCGCCGTTCTCCGTGATAAAGCCTTCGCCGTCATGAAGACAAAAAGAAAACCCCAGCCATCACGGCCGGGGTCTGAACTCAACTCAGCAGAACCTAATCGCCTGACGCCCAGGATTCTGCCGCCTCGGGCGCGATCAGCCGCCCATTCGGCGCAGCCACCAGGCCACTCTCCACGTCCTTCAGCCTGATACGCTTCACATCCCATACCAGGCCAAGCTTCTGCAACACCCAGATGCCATACCAGTTGGTGTCAATTTCATACCATGTGAGTCCATGGGCCGCCGACGTCGGATGCGCATGATGATTGTTATGCCATCCTTCGCCAAACGTCAGCAATGCCACCCACCAGCTGTTCGTCGATAGATCGCGCGTGGCGAAGCGGCGGGTTCCCCACGAGTGCGTCGCGGAATTTACCAGCCAGGTCGCATGCAGCAAGAACACAGTGCGGAAAAATGTGCCCCAAAGCAGCCATGGCAGCCCGCCAATGGCGAAGAGGATTACGCCTACGACGATCTGTGGCACGTAGTGATACTTGGTCATCCAAACGTGAAATTTGTCTTTCGCAAGATCAGGCACGTACCGCGCCAGCGTTGTCGCGTCGTGGTGCATCGACTTGCCCATCAGAATCCATCCCATGTGCGCCCACCACTTTCCATCGATCGGAGAGTGCGGATCGCCTTCCTGGTCCGAATACTGATGGTGGATGCGGTGCGTTGCCACCCAAAAAATCGGCCCGCCCTCCAGCGCCAGAGTCGCACAGAAGGTCAGAAAATATTCCACCCACTTGTAGGTTTTGTAGCCCCGATGCGTGAGCAGGCGGTGGTACGCCATCCCGATCCCGAGGCTCCCTCCAACCCACCACAGGAAAATTGCCACAAACAGCGCTTTCCAGGTGAAGAAGAACAGTGCGGCCACTGCTCCCACGTGAAACAGCGCCATAAAAATCGCTGTCACCCAATTCACTTCATCTTTCCCAGACTGCGCTCTTTCCAGATCTTGTAATTGCATATCCAAGAGGATCCCCGTTCCCGTTTTCTTCGACGCGGAAGAAACTTCATTTAACGTATCAGGAGACGGATGGAGACCACTGTAATACTTGTGTAACAGGCATGGGCCGGGGATTACGCCAGTAACGGATGACAACTCCACTCGTTCGAAACGGTATGATTTCCCCTTGTTTTTGAGTCTTGATCGCGCCGTCCAAATCTAAATCTTTCGGTGTACCAAATGCCTGAACAGTTGGTGGATGTCTCTTCCCTGCCCAGCATTGACGAGATCCGGTCTGCGGGCGAACTG
>JASLEQ010000141.1 GCA_030151135.1 Candidatus Sulfotelmatobacter sp.
TGGCTCCGCCAGGGCTGCCTCTGGCCAGCCGCGGGATTTTGATCTGACCGCGCCGGCCATGGACTTCGCAGTTGCGGATGGACGTATCCTCCGCCAGGCCATCACTGAGGGTGCCGGCCGCATTATCATCAATGGCAGCGCCGATCCTGCGCTGAACTCTCCCGCCCAGCACACCGTCGTGACCGCCGGAAAATTCACCGCCAACTTCACCGACAAGGATGGCCACAATCATCTCGCCAGCATTCACGGAGCGCCCGACGCTCGTATCGTCAATTCGACCTCCGGGCAGCCCGACCGCATCAGCACCAGCGATTCCATCGACGCAACAGTCCTCCCGCAGGGCGGTATCGAATCGCTCACGCAGTCCGGTCATGTGATCTATTCCGATGGCCAGCCCGCAGCCAAACGTATGCAGGCTTGGGCCAATATCGGCCAGTACACGCCATCCGACCAGATCCTCGTACTCACCGGCAATCCGCGGATCGCCGAGGGCGGCATGGCCACCACCGCCAATACGATCCGTATCGATCGCGCCAAAGGCGAGGCAATCGCCGACGGCGACGTCAAGAGCACCTACAGCGACCTGAAAGAGAATCCCGGCGGCGCTCTTCTGGCCTCTTCGTCGCCGATTCACGTCACGTCTCAAACCATGACGGCGGAAAGCGTCCCCGCGATTGCGCTTTATAAAGGGAACGCCCGGCTCTGGCAGGATACAAACGTCATCGAGGCGCCCAGTATCCAGTTCGATCGCGATCACCGGTCCGTGGTGGCTGCTGGAACCAAAGCACAGCCGGTCCAGACAATCCTGGTTCAACCACCGAAGACCCACCCGGCTGCTGTGGCAGGCCAAACCGTCGCCAGCCAAAAAGGAATCAACGCTTCGCCTTCCACCGATCCCATCACGATTACCGCCGCCAAGGTCACTTATGCCGACTCCGAACGCCAGGTGCACTATCTCGGCGGAGTGCTCGCCAAGGCTGCCGAGTTCAGCGCGTCCGCCAACACGCTCGACGCATTCCTGCTCCCTCGGAGTCAAACGGACTCGATCCAGTCGGTCGGTTCGCCAGGTCAACTCGACAAAATGATCGCGCAAGGCAACGTGCGGATCATCCAGCCCAACCGCCGCGCCGACGGTCAGAAACTCGTCTACTCTGCCAGCGACGACAAGTTCGTCCTCACCGGCGGACCGCCTAGCATTTTTGATGCCGAACAAGGCAAGATTACCGGGGTTTCGTTGACTTTCTTTAGACGCGATGATAGGGTGCTCGTAGAAGGCGAAGCAAGCAGTCCTGTGGTAACGCAAACGCGGGTTGCCCGGTAATTGGCACGAGAAATGCGTACCTTGGCCACCGAAGAAATCGGGAAATCCTACCGGGGCCGCCGCGTTGTAAATGGGGTAAGCCTCCAGGTCCAGCAAGGCGAAGTCGTTGGATTACTTGGACCTAACGGCGCTGGCAAGACTACCACGTTCTACGCCATCGTTGGCCTGATCCCCCCTGACACTGGCCGCGTCTTATACGACGGTCAGGACATCACCGACGTTCCCATGTACCTCCGGGCCCGTCAGTATGGCATCAGCTATCTCCCGCAAGAAGCTTCGGTCTTTCGAAAACTTACGGTCGAAGAAAACATCCTCGCTGTCTTGGAAGCCCAGCCGATTTCCTGGCACGAGCGCCGCGAGAAGATGGAAAAGTTTATCGATGAGCTGGGACTGGAGCACATCCGCCAGAATCGCGGATATGCCCTGTCCGGGGGAGAGCGCCGGCGTGTCGAGATTGCCCGCTGCCTGTGTATCAATCCCACTTTCATTTTGCTGGACGAACCGTTTTCCGGGATCGATCCCATCGCCGTCCTTGACCTGCAGAAGATCATCAGCAACCTGCGGGCCAGCGGCATCGGAGTCTTGATCACCGATCACAATGTGCGCGAAACGTTATCAGTCACCGATCGCGCCTACATCATCGACGACGGGCGTATTTTCCGTCACGGACCGCCGAACCAGTTGGCCGGTGATCCAGAAGTAAGAAAGGTCTACCTGGGAGAGAGTTTCTCTCTGGTGTAGTCAAGCAGTTTCAGAGTTTCGAGTTTCAAATACAAACTCGTGAACTCGAAACGCGAAACTTGAAACTATGGTGTTGTTACAGCACAAACTCAGCGTCAAGCTTTCGCAGCGCCAGATCCTCACGCCGGGTCTTGTGCAGATGGTCTCTGTCCTCGCGCTCAATAAACTTGAGCTCAAGGACATGATCAACACCGAAATGGTGGAGAATCCGGTCCTCGAGGAACTGGAAGATTCCGTTCCCCTGCTCGACGAAGTGGGCAAGAAAGAAGAAGACCGCGAACGCGCCACCACCGCCGCGACCACAGAAGAAAATCCCATTACCGCTGTCGAGAAGAAAGATCCCTTCGAAGAAATCGATTTCGGCTCGTTCTTCCAGGACTACCTCGACCCTGGTTATCGCACTCATAGTGAGATGGAAGACATTGAGCGCCCGTCGTTCGAGAACTTCCTTTCCAAGCCTTCAAACCTTACCGATCATTTGAGCTGGCAGTTGGGAGCCCTGAGCCTTCGCTCGGAAGTTCGCGAGGCCGCCGACCTGATCGTCGGCAATCTGAACGAAGATGGATATCTGATCGCCAGTGATGACGAGCTTCTCGGCATCGCTCCTCCGGCTCCGCCCGAGGCCGACGCCCTCACTGCCAAGAACATTACCAGCGAAGTTCAGGCCCTCGGAATTGCAGGGGATGAATCGCTGCCCGATGCTTCGGATGCACCCATCGGAGACTCCGACGACTTATCCCATGATTTGAGTGCCACGACGGCGCCCGCATCCCAGGGAATTTCGGGCGCGGAATCGTCGTTCACCTCGAATGCCGGTACCAGCGCGGCTGCCGTCGCGACGGCACCGCTTCCAGCACCTGCTCCGGCGCCAGCCGCTGTTTTCAAACCCAACTTCTCCGCGGCCGATCTTCAGGAGGCGATGCAAGTTGTCCAGCAACTCGATCCGCCCGGCGTCGGTTGCCGCGATCTTCGCCAGTGCTTGCTCAACCAGTTGCGCTTCCATCAGGCCCAGCTTGAACAGCACAAGAATGGCAACGGCACTGCGCAACTCTTGCAAGACGCCATGGCCATCGTCGACCAGCACCTGCGCGGGCTTCAGAACAAGCAGCACAAGGAAATCGCCAAGGCCATCGGCCGCCCCATCGAAGCCGTGCAAGGCGCGCTCGACTACATTCGGACGCTCGATCCTCGTCCCGGCCTGCGCTACAACAAGGTCCAGGCCCGCCTCATCGAGCCGGATGTCGCTTTCGTGAAGCATGGCGACGAGTGGCTGGTCATTATGAATGACGAAGATCTGCCGCAGCTCCGCCTGAATCCGGCCTACAAGAAGCTGGTCACGCGCGACGGAACCAACGATAAGAACACGCGCGACTACGTCAAAGAACGCTACACGAGCGCGATTCAGCTCATCAAGAACATCGAGCAGCGCAAGCAAACCATCACGAAAGTCTGTTACTGCATCGTGGCGCGCCAGTACGAATTTCTTGAAAAGGGCATCGATCACCTAAAGCCCATGATGATCAAGGAAGTCGCCGAGGAAATTGGCGTGCATCCTTCTACCGTGAGCCGCGCTGTCGCCAGCAAGTACGCGCATACGCCGCAGGGAGTTTTTGAACTGCGTTACTTCTTCAGCGAAAGCGTGCAGGGCCCCGAGGGGGGCAAC
>JASLEQ010000176.1 GCA_030151135.1 Candidatus Sulfotelmatobacter sp.
TGCCGCCAAGCGGAAGAGACTTCCCGGATGGTGGCTGGAAAGCCTTGTACCTCCAGAATATCGCTGCCGATATTTTTTGCATGTTCGTAGGCTGCAACCCACAGTGCTTGGACAACCGCAGAATTGTCGTGCCTGGCAATCAGGTCCGCGATGATAGACCGTCGAATTCCATCTTGCGCATCTTTGTCGCTGCGGACGACCGCATACCCCATTAGTTTTTCGTTTTCATAGCAGCGAAGAACCCGAACAGATCCTTGATCGCCCGGGATTCCAAAATGCCAGCGCAGCGCTTCCGGCGAGCGGTCAGTATAGAGTCGGGAGCTCTCTTTGAGCTTATCCGTCCACAGGGCCGCGATTTCACCGTCAATTTGATCAATGCTGCTCTCGATCACCGCAAAGATATGCGACGTGAGCCTTGGGCGACGTTTTCGAAAAATCTTGTCAGCCGCGATGGCCAGTCCGACGATGGCGGTTGCGATCGCTGCCAAACCAGGTTGAACGTCCAACTTCCTGACCAGCATTTGGGCAAAGGAATACGGGCGCAGAACCCAAAGGAGCACAGTATCGTAATCCGGCTGTGGCAGGGCAGCACACTTGAATGCCAATGCCATCTTGCCGGAAGATTCAATCGCGGTACTGGAAACAAAAAAGTCTACGGACTTCTGGCGATAAAATGCAGAGGCAAGACTCAATGTGAGGGCGCGATACGGTGGGTCGGCGCAAAAGCCATGGCTAGCTACTGCGTTTAAAGCACTATCTCCATACCGACACTGCAACGATATGTTTCCGAGATAGCCGACAATCTCTCCCTCCGCCTCCAGCACCCAGCCTGCGGGTCGGTTTACTAACCCCCGCAACGCAGGATTTGCTCGCCACAACCGGTTCCAGTTTTCTAGCGAGTCTGCGACCATCCCGGAACGGGCCTTAAGCCTAGCCACTCCATCAAAATCGGCAAACGTGACTTCTCTCATTTTCGCGGGTGGTACCTTGCGAGGGTCATTGTTAAGGCTGGGCTCGGCAACTGCGGGCGAACGCCGTCTCTTACGAATTCTGCCGAGGATCGCCGAGGAGATTCTTGCCTGGAATGAACCCATTTTCTTTGATCGTCTTGAGCCTACAGTAGGCTATGCGATCTCGCCATTGGCAAAGGCTGAACTCGATGGACCAACTTGCGCGATCAACGCGCATGACCGGCGACTTGGCCGCTTCTCGATCATGTAATCCAGCCAATTTTTGTAGAGTCCAATCGCCGAATCCTGCCAACTATGCTGGAGGGTCTTGGCGACTGATTCGGGAAAGAAATCGACCATCTCCTGGCGGCGATCTGCCAGAGCGCGCTCACGATACTGGTTCAAAACTTCAGCAGCCCCCTCGTCGAAGTATGCATGTGGAAATATCGGATACGTTTCGCGTTCCCCGCGGAGGAACCGTTTAATGTCGCGGCGATATTCCTTCAGCAGGGTCTCTGGACCATACTCCGGATGGCCCTGAAAGTGAACGAAAAGGCTCTCTTTCTTTCTCTGCACAAAGACGTCCACACCAGCCTCCGCGGACTTGGACAAAACCGAATATCCCGCCGCGACTAGATCATTCTCTCTTACTTCATTCCACCGAGAGTGCGGGAAACGCACCGAGCCCGCAGCGTGAGTCATCAACCTGTGATTGCCTGATGTCGTCGCTTCGAAAACACCGAACATCTTGTCTGGAAGCGGTTGACGCGGAATGCCATGACTGTGGAGCACGCTTGCGTGCGCGGCAAGGCAGGACAAAATCGTCGAACTGGAATTGCGCTCAGCCCAATCAAATAATCCAGTTAGAAGATTCCAATACGGTTCGTCTTTCAGATTCTGTTGATGCGGTTCGGTGCCGGTAACGATTACGCCGTCAAACCGGTTGTTCCAGAGATCATCGATGGGGAAGTAAAACTGGTTGAGGTGGCGTTCGCCTCGCTCTGTACGAGGAACTCCTCGAAGAGAGTAGAGCTTCAGATAGATGGGGACATCGCCGGAAGCAAGATCCAGTAACTCGAAGAACTGCAGCTCTGTATCTTCGAGCGCCGGATCAGGCATATTGTTGACCAATGCAAGACTGAGGCCGAGCGGTCGCCGGAAATGGCTATTGATAGCCGTTGCCGGACCCAACGCGCTTCGATCGACCCAACAGTTTGGGACTCGTCCGCCCTCAATAATCAATGGCATGTTGCACCTCCCCAATCGGTGCGCACTACGTTCTTCATCAATTACTTGTTGTTTGTAATGCCTGCTCGAGATCTTCCAGAATGTCGTCGATATGCTCGATGCCTACGCTTAGCCGTATCATCTCCGGTGTCACACCCACCTTTGCCTGCTCTTCAGGAGTCAACTGTCTGTGTGTGGTCGATGCCGGATGACAAGACAATGACTTCGCATCTCCCATGTTGACCATGCGCTTAAAGAGCCGGAAGGCATTGAAGCATTTCGTGCCCGCTTCGAATCCGCCTTTGACGCCGAAGGTCAGCAAGGAGCACCGCTTGTCTCCCAGATATTTCTGCGCCATTGGATACAAAGGACTGTCAGGAAAGCCCGCATAGTTGACCCAGGCTACCTGAGAGTGACTGCGCAGGAACTCTGCGACTTTCCGCGCGTTCTCCACATGGCGCTCAACTCGCAGCGCGAGCGTCTGAACGCCCTGCAAGAACAGGAATCCGTTGAATGGAGATAGCGTTGCGCCCGTATTCCGCTGGCAGACAGTGCGACATCGCGCCACAAAAGCTGAATCCCCGAAGTGATCTACGTAAACCACTCCGTGATAGGCGACTTCGGGCCGGTTGAACATGTAGAAACGATCGGGATATTGGCGCCAAGGGAACTTCCCGCTGTCGACGATCATCCCGCCAATACTTGTTCCGTGCCCCCCTATGAATTTCGTCATGGAATGCACCACAACGTCGGCGCCATATTCGATGGGTCGCAGCAGAATAGGTGTGGCAACCGTGTTGTCTACCACAAGGGGAACGCCATGTTTGTGTGCAACCCGCGCTAGCCCCTCGATATCCGCGACGTTGCCTGCGGGATTGCCAACGCTTTCGCAGTAAACTGCGCGAGTGTTGTCGTCAATCAGTTTTTCTACATCGTCCGGGTGATCGGTATCTGCAAAGCGCGACTGGATTCCACGTTTCGGAAAAATGTGAGCGAGCAGCGTATACGTTGCTCCATAGAGCTGCGGAGTGGAGACAACGTTGTTTCCCGCCTCCGTGATATTGATAAGAGCGTACTCAATCGCAGCCATCCCGGAACTCACGCTCAAACCGTCTACGCCACCTTCTAATGCCGCTATGCGCTTCTCGAGGACGCCGTTGGTAGGATTGCCGATGCGGGTGTAGATGTTCCCCTGGACTTCGAGGTTGAACAGAGCCGCGCCGTGTTCGGCGCTATCAAACTCGAATGCTACGGTTTGATAGATCGGAACGGCGACGGCATTTGTAGCCGGGTCTCCGTCGTACCCAGCGTGAATTGCAATGGTTTCAGGCTTCATTGATTGACAAGTTTGCAAGAAGGAACTTCTTCGACCGCTACAGAGGGCTGAAATGCATGTCGCGCGCGTACAGCCGCTTTAGCAACGGCCCTGGAGACGGTTCGCGCCGAGAAGTCCGCCCCGAAAGCGAATCGCATAACGGGTCCGAAGCTATTTGCTGCCGCCAAACCGACAAAATAAATTCCGGGAACAGACGATTCGAAGGTAGATGACAACACCGGAGATCCTGCAACCGTCCTGATCCTAGAGCAAATCTCCGGGGACAGGAATTTGAGCCTTTCGAGATTCACCTTGTATCCGGTAGCAGCAACCACGTGGTCCGCCTTCAGGTCTCGCCGCTCGCCATTTGCATCCACTAGGGTGAGAATCACTTGACCATCTTTGATTACCGCACTGTGTGGAGTGAATCCAACGAGAGTCGGTACTTTGCCGACGACCTTGTCTTTAATGAAAGCACCACCTGAAGGTCCAAGCACTCTACGAACCAGCCACAGCCGCAGTTGTTCTGGAAGATGGTGAAAAAGATTCGGTTTGTTTGCAAAAAAATAGGATTTCCAGCCCGGTCCAAGCCCGGAAGGTGGCCGCCGGAGCCGATCCCACCAAGGTCGAGGCTTGTCACTCTTGCTATGAAATTTCAAGGGCTTGCGGGTCACCAGATGAACATTGACTCCCGCTTCATGCATGAGCCCCGCAAGATCCAGCGCGGACGCGCCTGCACCCAGGATGATGACGCTGCGATCCCGGTACGTAGTCACATCAGGATGTCGCGAACTGTGCGTGACGAATTCGCTGGGCAATTCTGACAGGCATTCGGGTACGTAATCGAAGTGCGTCACGCCCACTGCGAGAACGATCTGTTGCGCTTGAACGACCTCTCCAGTATCCAGCGCGACCGCAAACCCAGACGGCTGCCGAGTGATGCTGATGACGGTTTTGTCCTCCAGTTCAGGCACTTTCTTGTCCCTGAAGGCAAGACCATATCCGGCAAAAGTCTCGAGACTTACCGGAATCCCTTTGTCGTCATAGGGTATTCCCTTCTCCGCGCAAAAACGCCGGAGCGTGTAATCGCTTTCGGGATCGGAGATGTTCGAGGCGAACCCGTCGGACTTCAGCATCATGCCTTTTGGCATATGCGAGATCCAACTGTCCATAGCCCGCCCGAAAATGCGAAACGGAATCTCACGGTTCCGAAGATGAGCAGCGATAGAGAGGCCATACGGCCCAGCACCCACAATCACAGTATTAGTCATGATTTCAGCGATAGCTGTAATGAGAAAAACTTCTGGGATTAGCTACTTTTCTGGGGGATTGAGCTCGAGGGGAAGGAAACAAGTCGATTTTAGCATAGCTGTCGACGTTGTCGAACTGTAAAAAGCACTGCAAATCGAAGAAGATAGCGGCATTCATCCGGTTCCATTTCAATCTTCACCTGGGAATCGGAATTGTAGGGACCGGATGCTTCCCGGATGGCGACAACGCCGCTCGACGCCGTTCTCGACCGTCGCGAAGCACTCGCGGATATCACTCTGCGTATTGATCAATGACCTGCCAAAAAATCCGAAAGCGCGTCAACGATGCGCGTACCCGTGCATCCGTCCCAGAGCGGCGGAACGACTCCCCTCTTCGAACGGCCCGACAACACGTTTTCCAGTTCAAGGTCAAGTCTCGCTTTGTCTTCGCCGACCAGCACATTTGTACCCATCTCGACGGTGATCGGGCGCTCAGTATTGTTCCGCAATGTCAGGCATGGGATGCCAAGATATGTGGTTTCTTCCTGAATACCTCCCGAATCTGTGATGACAACTGTGGAACGACTCTGAAGGGCCAGGAAATCTATGTAGGGCATTGGGTCGACGAAATGGAGGGCATCAAATCCAATTCCAAATTCATGCAGCCGCTGGCGGGTTCGCGGATGAACGGGAAAAACAACAGCCAACTGTTCGCTGACCTCCACGAGACTACTCATCACTCTTTGGAGATTTTCTCGGCTGTCGACATTTGACGGCCGGTGAAGAGTAACGAGCGCAAACTTTTCTGGAAAGCCGTTCTTGGGGCATTTTCTTGCCAGAGGCAGCAATCGCACAAGCGAGTCAATCATTACGTTTCCAACGCGATGGATCTTATCGGGTGATACTCCTTCGCGTTGAAGGTTCATATCTCCGTCGGCAGAAGGTGTCAACAGAAGGTCCGAGAGACGATCGGTGACGATTCGGTTGATTTCTTCCGGCATCGTGCGGTCAAATGACCGCAACCCCGCCTCGACGTGCGCCACGGGAATCAAAAGCTTCGAACAGACCAGGGCGGCGGCGACGGTCGAGTTCACATCTCCGTAAACGAGGACGATATCGGGCTTTTGTTCTAAAACAACTGGCTCGAAACGCCGCATGACTTCTGCGGTCTGGGATGCGTGGCTCCCCGAGCCGACACCGAGATTGAAATCCGGCTGGGGTATTTCAAGTTGCGTAAAGAACACATCGGACATGTTGCGATCGTAGTGCTGCCCGGTGTGGACTAAAGTCTGCCGCCAGCCTTTTTCGCGAACGGCTAGCAGTACCGGCGCCGCCTTTACAAAGTTGGGACGCGCGCCAACGACATGGAGAACATGCTTCACGGTTTGTCCATTTCTGCTACCGATTGATTTTGAGGGAGGGGTGAACTTTTCAAAAGCGGTATTCTTGAACGCTGCTCTTGTCGTAAAAAGTCTGCAAATTCTCTGGAAACAGCGCGCTCCTCCCTGGACAACAAAGACCAGGCGAACCCTAAAAGTCTTGTGACTCCTGCAAGCACATAGGGCTTGTCCCTGAATTTACGCGCGCACTTCGCCGCCTCGAACACCAACCCAGTGCCGAACGAGTAGTCGAGCCGGCCGAGTCGAAAAGCACTCCTGAGCGGATGAGTACTCCCTCCAGTGTGCCTGTGGTGCAAGACTTCCAATTGGGGAAAGGCCTCAACGTGCCATCCTCTCATCTTCGCGCAGGTCTGCGCGTACCAATCTTCACCCCCGTACTTTAGAACCGCGTATCCGTCGATGGCCCTGTAGCATTCGCGGCGAACGAGTTGCGCGGCGTGCGGAACGTTCGCCACGCTATTAAACCATCGGCTGCGAAATCCGTTGCCATGGTCTTCATGAACGAAACCACTCGTGATTCCCAGCTTGGGGTCACGCTCAAAATGTTCGAGAAGTTCTTCATAGTAGCGCCCGTCGAGCGATATGTCGGCATCAAGGTTTCCGATAAAGTCGTAGTCGATGCCGTCAAAAAGCTTTTCTGCCCGCCGCAGAGCGAGGACTTTCGCGCCAAAGTTGTGTCCCGCATTCCGGTCTACGCGTAGGAGCCTTATAAACGGGTATTTCTCAGCGTAGCTTTGAACGATCTGATCGGTCTGATCGGTGGAATTGTCGCTGACGATCACCCATTTGAGGGGGCGCACCGTCTGAGCGACGACGCTCTGGATAGTCCGCTCGATGTTAGCCGCCTCGTTGTAGGCAGCCGTCATCAGAACGTACTTATGCGTAGCACCGATTGACGATCGGGGTCGTTTCTCCGGAATAATCAGCGTATCCATCAGAGTTGGATTCTTGAGAAGGAAATCGGGGAATTCAGGCGGTGGCAAACAGGTATTCGCGAAGGCCTTCTTGCCAAGGCTTAAAAAGATTTAAGCCATGAGCCTTGAGCCGATGATTTTCCAGGACAGAATACTTTGGACGGGGCACCTTTGCGGGAAACTCGTTCGGCCCTGCAATCTGCAAATTCACGCTAGTTTTTGTCAGGGCGAAAATCTCTCGGGCAAACTCATGCCAAGAGCCGTGGCCCTCCGCTGTTGCATGATAGAGCCCGTACGCGTCCGAACGAGCAAGCGCGAGCATCTGTTGAGCAATTTCAGCAGTTGGAGTTGGCGTGACTACCTCGCTATCCACAACTCGTACTTCTCCGCGCTCCCTCGCCAGCTTCAGCATCAACTCAATGAAGTTCAATCCACTCTTTGCTCGGCAAGGACTCTTCCCATAAATCGCAGACGTTCGAAGTACAAAGTGCTTGTCCGTGGTTGTCCGCACGAAATGTTCGCCGGAAAGTTTCGTGTTGCCGTACACGTTCAATGGGTTCGGCGCGTCCGTTTCTTCATACGGACTTTGCTTGCCCCCATCGAACACATAATCGGTGCTGACATGCATCAGAACCGAGTCCAAGTCGTTGGCAACCATAGAAAGGTTCCGTGCTCCCAAGCCATTGACTGCAAAAGCTTTATCCGGATCGCGCTCGCAGTTCTCGACGTGGTGCATGGCAGCGGTGTTCACTACGATGTCAGGGCGCAGCTCTTTCAGCCGCGTTGAAACCGAGTCCATCGACGTTACGTCGATATCGGAATGGGTAAGCGAAAATACGTCGTCCCCATTCCGAGTGAACGTTTTTACCACGTCGGTGCCTAGTTGTCCGTTAGCCCCAATTACAGCAATTTTCATGTGTGCCTTAAGTGCCAAAGAGAGTGAGGCTGGCTGCGAGGATTTCTGAGGGCGGCTATCTCTCAACTACGCGGTCTACGATCTTTATACCAAGATCAGGTTCTTCGCCGTTTTCTACTAATCGGACAGGATCAACCCTGTAATTCCAGTCAAACAGTGTCCGAAACAAGTCGAGACGCTTTCTAGTGTTTTCGGTTGGGTGGACCATCTGCAACAGCCCGTACGCAACTCTCCGGAAAAACAAACCAACGAGACTCGCGCGCCGACAACTGCGAATGCCTTTCTTTCCATCGTACTTGTAGTAGTAAAGGTAGCGGGTGATCTCTCCGTCGAGAGCGAAGGTAAGCCGATCGAAACGATTCACAGTCGATTGTCCGCCGAGGTGAACGATGGTGTACTTCGGGGTATAGCGGATCGTCGCCCCAGATTCCCAGATCCTGCGGCAGAGATCGGTATCTTCATAGTAGTAAAAGAACTGCTCGTCAAAGCCGCCCAGGCGCTTGAGCAGTTCCCCGCGAGCCAGGATGAAACAGCCGGCTATCCAGCCGACTTC
>JASLEQ010000280.1 GCA_030151135.1 Candidatus Sulfotelmatobacter sp.
GCCGCACTAGGGGCGTAATATATGAGGTTTGCGCAACTTCGTTGAGAGGAACCTATAGTGCCGGAGCTTAGAAAAGACCCCATCGTCGGACGATGGGTGATTATTTCCACGGACCGGGCCAAACGGCCAACCGATTTTGTAAGAGAAAACCTGAAAATCAAGGGCGGATTCTGTCCCTTTTGCTACGGCAATGAAGGCAAGACCCCTCCTGAGATCCAGGCGTATCGCCCGAATCCCAACGGCGGTGGTGCCCAGAAAGATACTCCTGGCTGGACTGTGCGCGTCGTGCCCAACAAGTTTCCCGCGCTCGGTATCGAAGGAACCTTAAATCGTCAGGCCGAAGGAATGTTCGACCGCATGAACGGCATCGGCGCGCACGAGGTCATCGTCGAAACTCCCGATCACAACGCCACCCTCGCCTCTTTGCCTCCAAAACGGATTGAAGATGTTCTTTGGACGTTTCGCGACCGCATCCTCGACCTTAAGAAAGATCGCCGCTTCAAGTACATCCTGATTTTCAAGAACCACGGCGAGGCTGCTGGGGCGTCGCTGGAACACTCGCACTCGCAGTTGATCGCGCTGCCCATCCTTCCCATCAACGTGACCCAGGAGCTTGAAGGCGCCAAGCAATATTTTCTCTACAAAGAACGTTGCGTCTTCTGCGATATCATCCGCCAGGAAATGGATAGCGGCACACGCGTCGTCGGCGAAAACGAAAATTTCGTGACGCTCGCGCCTTACGCGCCCCGCTTCCCATTCGAAACCTGGATCCTCCCCAAACAGCACGAATCTGCGTTCGAGAACTCCTCCTCGCATATGTTCGAGAATCTTGCGCGCGCCCTGAAAAATCTGCTTGGCCGCGCCGACCGTGTACTCGACAATCCTCCCTACAACCTCGTCATCCACAGCTCACCGGTGCAGGATCCGACCAACGATCACTATCACTGGCACATCGAGTTCATGCCCAAGCTGACCAAGACCGCTGGTTTTGAGTGGGGTACGGGCTTCTACATCAATCCCACGCCGCCAGAGGAAGCCGCGAAATTCCTGCGCGAAGCAAACGTCGAGGAAGCCGCTCCAGTGACGGTCGGCTGAGCTCGCGCACAAAAAAAATGGGGCGTGGCTAGCATGCCACGCCCTTTCCGTTTGGCCGGAGAGAGAGTCGGGCCCGGATATATCCGCGGCCCTCATGGCCTTGATCCTACGCATTTCATCAAACCAGTTGTCATCCAGTTGTAAAACCTCGCCGCCCACCCTTCTCATCCTCGAATTGACGACATTCCGAGTCGCTCTCTACCATGGGCAACCGAGGCCGAAATGAAGCGATCTCTATTGTTACTGCCAGTTCTGTTTGCGGGATGCGCCTTTGCCGCCCCCGCCCCTTCTACCCTGATCGCAAACGTCGCCAATCGTGCCACCGTGAGCCTCGATGGTGCGTGGCGGGTCATCGTCGATCCCTTTGACAACGGCAAGGACCGGTTTTTTCACGATGCGAAGCCGAAAGACAAAAGCGACCTCGTGGAATACAGCTTCGACGCTTCGCCCGTCATGAACGTTCCTGGCGATTGGAACACGCAGCGCGACGCGTTGATGTTTTATGAAGGGCCGGTGTGGTATCGCAGAATGTTTAACTATCACAAACGCGATGCCATTCGCACGTTCGTGTATTTCGGAGCGGTCAACTATAAGGCGATCGTTTATCTCAACGGCGAAAAACTCGGAGAGCACGAAGGCGGCTTCACTCCCTTCAACTTCGAGTGCACCTCGCTCCTGCGCGAGGGCGAGAACTCGCTCGTGGTCGAAGTCAACAATGCGCGCCATGCCGACGCCGTGCCCGGCATCAAGTACGATTGGTGGAACTACGGCGGAATCACCCGTGATGTGTCGCTCATCGAAGTGCCCGAAACATTCATCCAAGACTACTGGGTACAGCTGGCGAAGGGCTCGCAGGACGAAGTTTCAGGCTCGGTGCAGCTGAATGGAGCTCAGGCCGCGCAGAAGATCACCGTTTCAATTCCCGAGGCTGGCGTCCACCAAACTTTTAACTCTGATGCGAATGGACGCGGAGACTTTCACTTCCACGCCAGGCTGGAACTCTGGTCCCCCGAGCATCCCAAGCTCTATGACGTCGATCTTACAATCGGCAGCGACACGGTTCACGATCAGATTGGATTTCGAACTGTGGAGGTCCAGGGATCCAAAATCCTGCTGAACGGCAAGCCCATCTTCCTGCGCGGCATTTCCATGCACGAGGAGGCTCCCTTCCGCGAAGGCCGCGCGTTCAGCCCGGAAGACGCGCAGACTCTGCTCGGATGGGCCAAGGATCTCGGCTGCAATTTTGTCCGCCTGGCGCACTATCCCCATAACGAGAACGAAGTACGCCTAGCGGATCGCATGGGCCTGTTGCTGTGGTCCGAAATTCCCGTCTACTGGGACATCGATTGGACCAACCCCGCGACGCTTGCCAATGCCGAAGCGCAATTGCGCGATATGATCGCCCGCGATCACAATCGCGCTGCCGTCATTCTGTGGTCCATGTCCAATGAAACTCCCGTAAAACCCGAGCGGCTGACGTTCATCCGCCAGCTTGCGCAGGAGGCGCACGACATGGACTCTACACGCCTGGTCACCTCGGCGTTGAATCATGTTGAAGGCTCGGGAACTGATCCGCGTACATTGTCCGATCCACTCGGAGACGTGCTCGATGTGCTTGGCTTGAACGAATATCTGGGATGGT
>JASLEQ010000298.1 GCA_030151135.1 Candidatus Sulfotelmatobacter sp.
CGAGAATTCTTTCCCTCCGCGCGTCAAGCAAATCTGGTCAAATCGACCGTCATCAAGGAAGTGAACGCAACCTACTCTCCCCGTCCGGGAATTGATCCTTATCGTCCCTTTCCGCAGACGCCCTGGCCACGTGTATTCCTCGCCGGCGACTGGACTGCAACCGGCTGGCCCGCCACCATGGAAGGCGCGGTCCGTAGCGGCTACTTGGCCGCCGAAGCCCTCACCCGCGCCGCGGGTAAAGCACAGCATTTCATTTCGCCCGACATTGCGCCGAGCGGCTTGATGAGAATCTTCTCGTAATCTCATCCCACGCGCACTCACTCCTATCAATACAAGCAAGTAACTAAACTGTGGTCACTCCTTGCCGATAACAATGGCATGGACGGGCGTGACATCGAGCCGCGCAAGACCGTATGGGCGGTCGCGGAAGTGTACTGGCAAGAAGCCGACGGCACCTCATTCCGTGCCCCTGCGACTCTGGAAGACACTTCCTCTTGCGGCGCCTGCGTTCGCGTAAAGCGTCCTTTTTCGGTTGGGTCCCGCGTCACGATCAAATGGCATCGCGAGCAGTTTTCTGCGGTGGCAAGAAACTGTCGTCGCGATGGCCGTGACTTTCTGCTGGGCGTTCGGCGTGAGCCATCCTTCGGCCATCAGGATTTGAAGTCGCGCGCATCGGACAGTCACGCGAGCAGCGTCACTCTCGAGCAGGGCGAACCGCCATCTGCCGTGCGGCCAGACACCGTTCGCGCCAAATGGACGGCTCCGCCCCGCGTCGAAGCCCGAAGTGGTAGCGCACCCGTGCCAGTGCCATCTGTGGCGGTTCGAAGAATTGAGCGTGTCGATCTTCGGTCTCCTTCCCCGATGGAAGTTTCTAAGTCTCCACCGGCCCGACAGTTTTCGGTTACCCGCAGTGTTACGGCTTCCTCTTCCGAAAGGAACGTTATGCAAAACAAATCGCTTATCCCTCAATTCTGGCGGCGTCAGTCCGATCCAGAGGCGCAGGCCAAAACCACAGCCCCGGAGGCTCCAGTGAACAAGCTCACCATCCACGGTAGCGACGCCCCAAGCGGCGTACGCAACGAATTGCTTTCGTACGAAGACATCTACCGCGCAGCCGGCATTCTTAGCCCCGGATCCGGGTACGGCATCCATAAGGTCGTCGACATGCTCAATAACGATCGCATCCGCGATCTTTCGAAGGACGTGAAGCGTGCCTCGGTCCTGATGGCTCTCGATGCCGCCGGGATCTCGGTGGACGAGCTTCTGACCGATGCTACCCGGCGTCAGAACGCACTGAACTCCTACGAATCCAGCCAGCGCAAGCAGTTGGAAACATTCGAAGTTAGAAAAGCGCAGGAGAATACGCGCATCGAAGAGGAGATGGAGAAGATCCGCGCCCATTACGCCGAGCGCGTCCAGAACAACCTGGATCAGGTAGCGGCGGAAAAGGAAGCGCTCCGAAACTGGCAAAGCGCGATGCAGCACGAAAGCCAGCGGATTTCCGAGGTCATTGAGCTCTGCGGCAAGCAGCCCGCCGTTCGCGGGAATGCACTAGGCGCAGCTGCAGGGGCATCCAATCCGGGAGAAAAGCCGACGATGGCAGCGGAGGCATCGCAGGTATTACGTCCGAACTCTTTGAGTAAGGATTGAGCCGCAGAATCGCTTGTAAAGGAGATTCAGGGCTGCGGCAGCTTCACGCGACGGCAAGCCACCAGCAATCGGGTCCAGGGTTGATCGTCCAGACGGCTGATCTGTACGACTGGATGTCCACTGGTCGTGTCGTGGATGAATTGTCCATCGCCAATATACATTCCAGTGTGGGTGATGTCTTTTGCTGAGGACCCGAAAAATAGCAAGTCGCCCGCCTGCAGATCGGTCCTGTCCACCGGAATCACGCCGTTCCAAGCAGCCTGCAGGTCGGCATCCCGTGGCATCTCGATGCCGCGGGATCTCACGAGCATCTGTGTGAAGCCCGAACAGTCGTATCCGAAACTCGACCGCCCTCCCCAAAGATAAGGAAAACCCAGAAAACGCTTGGCGAGTTCAATCGATTCCGGAATGGACAGAGGTTTTACATCAGTCGCGACGTCGCCCGACTGGATCCATCCATTCGTCTGGCCCGGAAGCCGCACGTGCACCCAACGCACGCTCGTCCCGGACTTGACCGGAACGTCGCCGGACTCTGGCGCAATCTCCAGCTTGGTTTCAAACGGAACTGTAATGACAGGTTTATGACGTGTGACATCAGTCTCTGCGTAAATATTCGCAAACAGGCTTTCCACCTGGACCGTTGGACCTGACGTAGCATAACCATCGCCTGTCAGAATGGTCCGCAGATAACGGCTGGGTGTCCAGCCTTTGTAATGATCCGACGTCTGAATTTTCGACCATTCCCCGCGCGCCTGCAGCAGAAGCACATTGCTGCCATAAATTGCTTGCGAGACAACGTCGGCTTTGTCTGTCGGCTTCGAATACATGTTCGCCACCGGTACCACTACAACGTGCACGCCATTCTTGGCGACCGCAGAGACGGTGCAAACCAGCAGTAAAGCAGAGAGATAAACGGCGGAACGTTTTCGATGAATACCCATGGTGAGATTGGCTACAGCATACAACGTTCACGCTGAGAAGATCGAGATATCAAATTCGCAGGAAAGATCGTGCGGGCGCAGAAGGTAGGCTAAACCCATGGTCGCCGTTCTTCAGAGAGTATCTCCGGTCATTCGCTGCCGGGCGAGGATAGTGAACATCCACGAGGCCATCTATTTCGCGGTCTCGCGAGTAAAAAAACGATACGTGTAGGTCCATTCGAATTCCTGTCCCGCCGGGACCCTGATCTCGATGTACGACTCCGGAGCGACTACGCTCCGCACTGCCCAGACTCCCACATGCACTAATGGTTGATCGCCACGAATGACGACGCCTGCACCGGTCTCGTGATTTTCAACCGTCATTTCGTAATCTCTTGCAGTGCTGCCAAAACCCTTAAACTCGGCGTAAAACGTGTCAGCGCCCTTGAACTCTTTCGGAAATACCAGTAGCTTGCCCCGGATTTCTGCCAGTTTGTCCAAGGTCATGGTCGGTTTAGCGGCAAACGGAAATTGGATTGAAACTGCGGGTCCAGTCCGCTGGTGATCGATCGTTAAAAAGTTGTGATCGTACACTTGCGTATCGATTGGCTTCTTACCGGAATTCTTCAACGAATGCTCGATCGTCATGACCGGCTCGTTCTTGCCGAATCGAATCGTCTTTTTGTAAATGAAACTGTACCCCTCGCACTCCAGACTTTGGGCAAATTCGATCCAATCCGAACCTTGAGTTTGTGTTCGTTTTCCACCATCCAGGATGGGGTAGTTGACGTATGAGCTGTAGAGCGAATTGTCGAGCTTGCGCAGGGCTCCGACACCGATTTTGCAGAATGCCTCTCACGGCTTGCCTTCGTCATAACCGACTACCGTTCCGTCGGGACCGCTGACGAACTCCTCTACGGGACCGCTCGCCGCACTTGCGATTCCTGCTTCAATCGGATCGCCGATCATGACGTCACTTATCGCTGGATCGAATTTCTCGAAGAAGGGACCGAAGTATTCGTGTCCGTTGTACTCAAGGCCGCCGATTACACCTGCCCAATCGAAGCGTCTCCCGCGGTAGAACCCGGTGTCCGCATTGGGCAGATAGATGTTCGCCTTCAAAATCCCATTCGAAATTTGCGCTGTTGGATAGGTTCCCCGGTAGGTTTGGGCTTGCATCGAAAAGGCCACAAACAAGCAGCTAAGCAGAAACAACCACCCACTTCTCCGCGCGATTCTTCGCTGATAAATAATTCCGCTGGTATCGGCCATGGTGTACGCAATGGGATTGTAGGCCAATACCACGAAAAGAGGCTCCAACGATTACCACGGCAATAGGATTGCTATCACAACTTAACCTGAGACGCCTCCGCTTTTTCTTCGAGTCAGGTCCGCGGGAGCGTTTTCGTCTAGCGCTGCGTATTCGCTTTTTTGACAGGACTCTGGGATACTAATGTCTATGACACAAAACAGCCTACCAACGCCGCATGAGCAGAGGAAGGTTGAGTACTTGCTCAGTAAGCTCGCAAAAATTCAACCGGTCTCCGCGAAACCGACACGGAGCGTGCAGGTGGCGCCGATCCTGCGGCCCACAGGCACCGCAAATTCGCAGGTATTTTTCTCCACATAAGCTCATTCATTCAAAGGGATTCATGGCCGCCATTCGTGGCGGCTTTTTTGCGCCGCGGCGAGTCGCACCCGTTCGAGGAGGAACCGATCAAACCGATCTCTGATGATGATAATGACCCGAGTTCCTTGCCCGGGAGATCGCTGAGTTTGAATCAAGGAAAATTTCGGGTTTCCTGAAGTTGGAAGGCTAGCAAACTTGGATCGCCCAACCTAAGTTCAAAGCCGGATATGCTGTCTCGCTGCCAAAATGGATCGCATTAACGTAAGGCCGCCGTGCTAGCATCATGACAGGGCAGGTTGCACCTCCGCATCCTGCTGAATCTACTACTTCAGATGCAAAAAGCCTCCTCTCTCCATGCAGGATGGCCCCGAAAAAGGAGTTTCTGCATGGCTTTGGACGACGGTAGAAAAACAATCCACGTGGAGAGCGAAGACGGCTATTCCCCTGATAGCGTTGCGAATAAGACGGGTTCACGTGGCATACCCCCTCGACAGGACTTAGGCGATTTCCTTTCTGCCATCCGCACCCGCGGCCTCGACGTGCTCGAAGAAGAACCCGAGCTGCCAGATGCCGTTCTCAAGCGAGCGCTGGTTAGCGAACCAGATGAGATTGATATCAGCTCGGTACCCATCTCCACCGACGCCTCCAGCGATCCCGTGCGTGTTTATATGCGCGAAATGGGTGCTTCGCCTTTGCTGACGCGCGAAGGGGAAGTGACAATTGCAAAGCGCATTGAACGTGGACAGCTCTCCGCCATCAAGGCGCTTTCACGCTCGCCCATTGTAGTTCGCGAGGTTCTAACTATCGGTGAAGATTTGGAATGCGGTCGGCGTTCCATTCAGCAAACTGTTGTCATCGATGAAGAAGAAATCACGGAAGAGATTTTGCGAGACCGTCTCAAGGAGACGACGCGCCGCATCGGACATTTACGCGACAATTACAAAACGGTGCAACGCCTGGGCGAACGACTGGCAACTTTAGCGGTAGACAAAAGCGCCCGCCGTTACCGCCGCTGCCAATCCCAGCTCAGTCGTCATATCATCGGCAATTCGCTGATCATCCGCAGCCTCGGCATTGCCCCCTCCGAGCGCAAACGATTGATGGAGCGGATTGATAGAAGCGCAGCCGTAATGCGTTCCCTTAAACGCCAGATCGA
>JASLEQ010000300.1 GCA_030151135.1 Candidatus Sulfotelmatobacter sp.
AGATCGTGCAGATGTTCGGATGGTTCAGCGCGGAAGCAGTTCTCGCCTCGAGCAAGAAACGGTCGAGAGCGTTCTGGTCGCGCGAAAGTTGCGGCGGAAGAAACTTCAGCGCGACTTTGCGGCCCAGCGAAAGGTCTTCCGCTTCGTACACCACCCCCATCCCACCGCTGCCCAGTTTTCCAATAATTCGATAGTGCGAGATGGTCTGATTGATCACGATGTCATTACCCACAAGGAAGGAGCGGAGGATTCATCTTAGGAGGGATACGTGGCGCCGTCAACGCGCCTCCCGCCTCCGCCGCGGTTTTGGAATCATTAACGATTTCTTGCAAACGCGATGTTCCGTAACCAGCGTCTCCGGTCGCGCGTGACCTTGTCGCGCTCGGTTCCGAACTCCAGAATGCATCAACGCGGATCGATCCGCGCAACTCAAGCTTGCACTGCGATGAGAGGAACTTAATGAAATACAAGCTAGCCCTCCTGGCCTTCGCGCTGTTCTTCTCCGTTTTTTCGGCGGCACAGAATCGAACTCTGCGGGGGAAAGTCGTAGTTCCAACCTCCAGTTTCGAAAATCCCGGATGGCCCGGACGCTTCATGCATACCCACGTCCAGGTTTATCTTCCTTCCACGCAACTTCCGCGCCCGCAAACTTCCGGACCGCCCTACCTGGGATATTCCTACGAAACACCCGCATCGTTAGCCTGCGTCTACGGTTTGGTGACCGTGGTCAGCGGTTGCAATCCGAATAAGGTGACTGCCGTTCCGTCGGGAGGGAGCAGGATGATTGCGATCGTGGATGCCTTCGACGCTCCCAACGCGGCATCGGACCTCGCACATTTCTCTCAGCAGTTCGGCCTGCCACCCGCCAGCTTCCAGGTCGTATACGCGAGCGGCGTTCAGCCGGCGCACGACCTCGGCTGGGAACTTGAGGCCTCTCTCGATATCGAGTGGGCGCATGCGATGGCACCACAGGCCCAGATTCTCTTGGTCGAGGCGGCATCGAACAGTATTACCGATCTGATGGCCGCCGAGGACGTCGCCAGCCGAATGGTGAATGCTGCGCATGGCGGAGA
Organism: Candidatus Sulfotelmatobacter sp.; assembly: GCA_030151135.1. Next base: position 1,074 of record JASLEQ010000300.1, read on the forward strand.
AGTCTCGAATAGTTGGGGCAGTGGAGAGTTCAGCGGCGAGACCTCTTATGAATCGCATTTTCTGAAAGCCGGTGTCGTGTTCATAGCCTCGTCGGGCGACAATCCTGGAACCAGTTGGCCGAGCGTTTCGCAAAACGTCGTGGCTGCCGGAGGAACCACGGTCCGCCGCAATCCCTCGAATGGAAACTTCCTGAGCGAAGCGGCCTGGGACTCCGCGGGTGGCGGCGTGAGCTGGTATGAAACCAGGCCCAGCTATCAAAGCAAGATTACTGCTGTCGTTGGAAACTATCGCGGAGTTCCGGACGTTTCCTTTGATTCCAACCCGCTGACTGGCGTGTGGATCTACGACTCGAACGCCGGTGGATGGTACATCGTCGGTGGCACCAGCGTTGCCGCTCCGGCATTAGCGGGCGTACTGAACCTGGCTGGAAGCTTCTATACGTCGTCGAACGCGCAACTTGCTGCCATGTATGCAAAGGTGGGAGTCGCAACCAGCTACACAGATATTTCTTCCGGTTACTGCGGTCCGTACTCGGGTTATGCAGCGGCGTCGGGCTGGGACCTGTGCACAGGAATGGGCACCGCGAAAGGAAAAACCGGAAAATAAAGAAGCAGCCATTTATTTCGCTGGCGCGCTCGACGGGGACTGCTCCTCGTTGAGACGCTGCACCATCTCCTTCGGCAAGGCATGTAGCAACTCGACGAACGCCGCGTTGGTCCAACCGAACCCGACCACGTTCATGTGATATCCGAGTTCCGCGTGCGCTTCAGAGGAACGCGTGACAACGTTATATTTCTCAACGATCACGCCATCACGGCGGAAATTATCGGCCACCGTCGAAAGAAATTCATATGAAACTCGATCGGCGTCGGCATTGTAGCCGTAATGCCTTAGACCATCGATGACGAGCATCTCGATGTTGCCCCATCCATACGGCAGGTCCCACTGCGCTCCGGTGTCTTCGGTGCTCATTGGAACTCCGCCCGGACGCTCAAATACTTTTAGATTGCCGGCCACTGCCTGCGCTTGTTCTTTGGTCGCAAGTCCAGCCCACAAGGGATAAAAAGCGGTCGCGTACTTGTAACTCGACATCCGATTCATCGTGAAATCGTAGTCATAAAAAAGACCGAGCTGCGGGTTCCAGAGATATTGCGTAATCAGCCGCTTCCGGTTTTCCGCCCGCTTGCTCCAGAGGCTCGCATCGTCGCTGTGGCCCAGCCACAGGCTGATCTGCTCCAGATCTTTTTCCGTCTTGTAAAGAAGGCTGTTCAGGCACACCGGGGCATAGTGATGGGTAGCCGAACCAAATGCTCCGAAGCGGAAACTCACATCGAAGCCCGACTCACGCATCGATCGATCGCCCTTGTAATAATCGCGGCTGAGTTTAAACTGTCGTGCCTTTTCGCACTGCGGCCGCTCCATGGTCGTGGGCGCGTCGCAAACGTCCAGGGTGTAAGCGGCCCCCGCAACTTCATCCGAAGTGCCGGGAATCGTCTCGACAACGTATCCATCGGCCTGAGCGGGATGGAAAAAGAAGTACTGCGCAACTTTCCGGTAGAAACCCGTCTCATCTTTCACAGCTTCCGGTGGCGGGCCGTCGCCAAAGTCGTAATAGCGCGAGAGCCCGGTGTCGCCCGCCAGATGTGGATCGTGCGTCCACATCTCGTAATCTTTGCTGAGATCTTTGTAGGCGCGCTCCAGCCATTTCCTGTCTTCCGAAGGATTGCGCTTGCTGGCCTGGTACACATCCACAAACATCGAACTCAGGAATGGCGGTTGCGACCGCGTCAGGTAGTACGTGCGATTTGCATTGAGCATCGCACCGTAATTCTCGATCTCGAAGAAGAAGTTATCTACCATGCCACGCGCAAGCTCAACCCGCCCCGCGCGCAGCAGTCCGCGAACGATGAAGTAGCTGTCCCATCCATACATTTCATTGAAGCGGCCGCCCGGCACTACATACTTGTTCGGCAGATAGAGCAATCCCGGAGGGTCGATATTGCTGGTTGAGATCTGCCCCAGGTGTTCGATCGCCACGGGAAGGTGGTCCACCCGCACATTGCAGTTTGCGGTGAGTGCCTGCAAGCTTGCCGGCTCCGCAAAATCTTTCGGCAAATAGAGGACCGATTGCGCCGCGATCTTCGGATCGACGATACTCTGGCATTCCGCCATGGAGCGGGTGAGCGTATCCCAGGCGGTCGAGATGTAGTTGAGAATCGGTTTTAGGCCTGTGGATTCCCGCTGGTTCGAATTTTGTCCGCGAGCGATCGGGGTGGTCGCAAACACCAGCGAAAGGACAAGCCCGAGCCGCCGCAGGCGTGAAGTTACATGCGAATGATCCGGGATTGGAATACTCATTTGCGTAAGAAACTTCGTCATCATAACCGCCGCTGAATCGACTCACCAAATGAATCGGCTGCACGACATGCGGGTGCGGTCCTCCATACCATACTCCGCAGCCTCTCTCAGGCAACACGCGGCCTGCGCTACATTCGCGACCTCTTTGATTTATGCTGTTTAGTTTGCCTGAGGGGGTCACCGTGAGCCGAGTTCGTTTCGCTCTTCGTCTGAGTGCCTGTTTTGCCCTTGTTCTTGCGGCCGCCGCAGCCTGGACTCAAGTTCCCGAAAAGACGTACCAGGATTTGCGCTGGCGCATGGTTGGTCCCTTCCGCGGTGGCCGCACCCGCGCCGCAGCCGGAGTTCCGTCGGAGCCTAACGTTTTCTACATGGCTCAGGTCAATGGCGGCGTTTGGAGGACCAATGATTTCGGCCGCACCTGGAACCCCATCTTTGATAAGCAGCCGACACAGTCCATTGGCGCAATCGCGGTCGCTCCCGCCGATCCCAACATTATCTATGTCGCTAGCGGCGAAGGTCTGCACCGCCCTGATCTATCGGTCGGAGATGGCATTTATAAGTCGACCGATGCCGGCAAGACCTGGACCCACCTCGGATTGAGGGATGGCGAACAGATTCCCGCACTGGCGGTCGATCCCCGCGATCCGAGTAAAGTGTTCGCCGCCGTGCTAGGTCATCCTTATGGGCCGAGTGAGGAACGAGGCCTGTACCTTTCGACGGACGGCGGTCAAAACTGGCGCAAAGTCATTAGTAAAGACGAAAACACCGGCGCCTCCGACGTTGAGATCGATCCCTCCAATCCCGATGTCGTCTATGCCTCGATGTGGGAGGTCCGCGAAGGGCCATGGGAAGACCTCAACGAATTCAACGGCGCGGGCGGTGGTCTCTTCAAGTCCACGGATGGAGGCGCGACCTGGCGGCAGCTCACCGGCGGCTTGCCAAAGGATCTGTCGCAGATTTACGTAGCGATTGCAGCGAGCGATTCCCGCCGCCTCTATGCCACTCTCTCCACCGCATCGGGAAAATTGAACGTATACCGGTCTGACGATGCCGGCGAAAACTGGACGCAGATCACCGACGATCCTCGCCCTTCCGGACGCATCGGCGGCGGCGATCTTCCAATCCCGAGGGTCGACCCGAAAAATCCTGACCTTGTTTATGTCGCCAGCACCGTCACGATGCGATCCAGCGATGGCGGCAAAACCTGGATGAGTTTTCGCGGCGCGCCGGGCGGAGACGACTATCAGAATCTCTGGATCAATCCGAACAACGGAAAAATCATTCTTCTCGTCAGCGATCAGGGCGCGATCGTCACGGTCAATGGCGGCGAAACCTGGAGTTCCTGGTACAACCAGCCCACCGCACAGCTTTACCACGCGATCACTGACAATTCTTTCCCCTACCGCTTATGCGCCGGGCAGCAGGAGAGCGGCTCGGTCTGCATTTCCAGCCGCGGCAATGATGGTGCCATCAATTTTCGCGACTGGCACCCCGTCGGAGTAATCGAGTACGGATACGTCGCTCCCGACCCGCTCGATCCAGACACCATTTATGGAGCAGGCCGGACAGAGGTCTCCAGATATCACTGGCGCACGGGCGAGGTGCAGGACATCACTCCCATTCCTGTCCGCGATCCAAAATATCGCGCCAACCGCACCGAGCCCTTGATGTTCTCTCCAGTCGATCCGCACACTCTGTATTACGCAACCAACTTCCTCTTCAAGACAACGGACGGCGGGAATTCCTGGCAGATCATCAGCAAAGATTTATCGCGCGAGAAGCCGGGCATTCCCGAAAGTGTCGGCAAGCTTTACAACAAGCCCGTCGAAAATGCGCGTGGAGTGATCTACGCCCTGGCCCCGTCATTCAAAACCAAGGACACACTTTGGGCCGGCACCGATGATGGCTTGATCTGGATCACCCGCGACGCAGGCAAGAACTGGGCCGACATTACGCCGAAAGAACTCACGCCCTGGAGTAAGGTCACGCAAATCTCTGCCTCACACTTTGATGAGCAGACAGCCTACGCATCGGTGAGCCGCTTCCGCATCAATGACAACCATCCTTATATCTACCGCACGCACGATGCGGGAAAGACCTGGACCCTCATCACCTCCGGCCTTCCGGAGTTCGGTCCCGTCGACACGGTGCGTGAAGATCCAGTCCGCAAAGGCCTGCTGTTTGCCGGAACCGAAAATGCCGTATGGATGTCGTTTGACGATGGCGATCATTGGCAGTCGTTGCAACTCAACCTGCCGCACACCTCGATGCGCGATCTATGGATTCACGAAAGCGACCTGATCGTGGCTACGCATGGCCGCGGATTCTGGGTGCTCGACGACATCGCCCCGCTCCGCGAAGTCTCATCCGGGATCGCGAACTCCGTTCATTTATTTTCCCCGGCGCCCGCCTATCGCGTTCAGCGGGACACGAACACTGATACGCCGATCCCGCCCGACGAACCCATGGCACCCAATCCTCCAGACGGCGCCAGCATCGACTACTATCTGCCGAGTGCGGCTGACAACGTGCGAATCGAAATCGCTGATGCGCACAATAAAGTGATTCGCAGCTTCTCGAACACCGATAAGCCCGATGTCACAGAAGGAGAATTGCAAAAACAATTGATCCCGCTTTATTGGATCAGGCCTGAGCAGCGGCTCTCCACCGAACCGGGCATGCATCGTTGGATATGGCATCTGCACTATCCTGCTCCCGCCTCGGCGCGCCACGAATATCCCATCGCCGCCATTCCGCACGACACGCCGCGACTTCCTCTGGGACCGACCGCGCTGCCCGGCAAGTACACGGTTCGTCTCACTGTCGATGGAAAATCTTTCAGCGCTCCTCTTACGGTGAAGATGGATCCACGCGTAAAGCTCTCGGACGCCGATCTCGCGCAGAAGTTGCGGGCTGAGCTCAAGCTGGCGTCAATCATGGACGACTCCAGCCACGCTCTGTCGCAAGCCGGATCGCTACGCGCTCAACTTGCCCAGGTCAATGCTGGCTCAAACCAGTCATTGAAAGATGCGGTCGCAAATTTCGAAAAGAAACTGACGGAACTCGCCGGAGCGCCGGGAGGATTTTTTGCGCCTCCATCCGCGCAGCTCTCCTTGAGCCGCGTCAACGGCAATGCCGGCACGCTCTACCAGCAGATCTGGCAGGTCGATGCTGTCCCTACGTCACCGCAGAATGAAGCGCTTTCATCCACCGAGCAAGCGAGCACTGAGGTGCTTGGAAAGTGGAACGAGTTCAACGAACACGAACTACCCAGCTTGAATCGAATCCTTCGCGATGGGCATGCACAGGAAATTCGTCCGCAAGCGGATTTTCATCAAACCGAAATTGATGTAGATGAAGAGTAGATTTCACGCCGTCTTGTCTTTTTGCTGGAGACTTTCTCCCCTAAGTGCGCACAGTGACATTGCAAGAAGTTGCAGACTGCTCTCGAAATAGCTGCAAGTTTTTGCGGTGTCACGCATTTGTCAATGCTGATTTGTAATTTTTCTGTTGAGCGTTGTTTTGTATCGAATCTTGCGGGTTATAATCCTCCCCCGACTCTGGGGTTTCAATCTTGGACTGCCGTGGGGCTCTACTCGTTCCGATCAATGGAAGTCCGCGTACTGAAGCCACCTTTCCGATAACCAAAACGATGCGAGGTGAAATTCTATGAAAGTGTTCCGACTATTCGGAATCGCTCTGCTCGCGGTGGCTTGTTCCAGCATCGCGTTCGCCCAGGCCCCGTTCACGGCTGGTACGTGGACCCGAGTAACACCCTCTAGTACCCCAATCGCTGGCGGACATCCGCTGCTGCTCACCGACGGCTCCGTGCTGATCCTCAACAACACTTGCAACACCACCGGCAATGCCTATCGCCTGTTCCCTGACAGCGCTGGAAACTATGCCACCGGAACGTGGGTCTCCGCAGGCAATCTGCCCAGCGGCTATAACCCGCTGTACTTCGCTTCCCAAATGCTGCCCGTTGGCTACGTGATCATCATGGGCGGTGAATACAACGCGTGTAACTCCGTCTGGACGACCCTCGGCGCTGCCTACAACCCTGTCACCAACAAGTGGATCTCGGTTCCCGCCCCGACAGGTTGGAGCTCGGTGGGTGATGCCCAGAGCGTCGTTCTTCCCAACGGCCAGTTCATGCTCGCCAACTGCTGCACCACCCAGGAAGCCATTCTCTCGAGCTATAGCCCGATTACCTGGACTGCAACCGGCACCGGCAAGTACGACTGGAACGATGAAGAAGGCTGGACCATGTTGCCCGGCAACAAGATCCTCACGGTAGATGCGTACGTGAACACCAGCTGCTGCGCGATGGGCTATCAGATTTACGATGACACCACTGGCACCTGGTCCACCCCGTCGAACAATACGGTCGTAAACCTTGTCGATCCCGGCTCTCGTGAACTCGGTCCCGGTCCGCTGCTACCCAACGGAACCGTCTTCTACGCTGGAGCAACCACCAACAACGCGATCTACAACGTCGCTGCGGGCACTTGGGCTTCCGCGCCGAAATTTGGCGGAACGCTCGACATCGCCGACGGTCCGGCCGCGGTTTTGCCGGATGGCAATGCTCTGTTTGACGCCAGCCCCGGCATCTTCGGGACCGGCAGCAAGTTCTTCGAGTGGGACGGCACCGCACTGAACGCTACATCGGCTCCGCCCAATGCTCCGTCCGACAGCTCCTACTACGGCAATTTCGTAGTCCTGCCGAACGGCCAGATCCTGTTTACGGACTTCTCCAGCGACATCGAAGTCTACACTCCGTCCGGATCGCCCTGCTCAGGTTGCGCTCCGACCGTCAGCAGCGTAGCCACCACACTCACCCACGGCAGCAGGAATAACGTGGTCAAGGGAACGCAGTTCAACGGTATGTCGCAGGGTTCGTACTACGGCGACGATAACCAGAGCTCCTCGAACTTCCCGCTGGTTCGCATCACCGATTCCACTGGACACGTTGTGTATTGCAGAACGCACAACTGGCTCGGCGGCGTCCAGACCGGCGCGGCCGTTCGCACCGCTCAGTTCGATATTCCGGCTACGATCGCCACGGGCGCGGGTTCGCTCCAGGTGGTTGTCAATGGAATCGCATCGACAGCAGTCAGCGTAACTATCAACTAAGCCCGGATTCTTTGATCGATTTGGCGCCGCGCTATAAACGCGGCGCTTTTTTGTTATCTGACAAATTCCCATCTAACATAACGATGAACATTTGCCTGAGTCATTCCGCTCTTCTTATTTCTTCGCATGGAATCGCGCGGCGATACGCGATTGTAAATTTCTCGTTTCAGAACGCGCCGCGCTTATGCGAATCGGGTTATAATCCCGCCCTCTTGGCGTTTCGATTCAGCTGCGATGGTTCATTCCCTGCACAGAACTCAATGAAACTCCGCGCCTGAAGCCAAGTCTGCGATTACCAGAAAAAGAGAGAAGAGGTTTTACTATGAAGGCATTCCGCACGCTCGGGCTTGCAGTGCTTGCAGTGGCTTGCTGCAGCACGGCATTCGCCCAGCTACCAGCCGCAAGTTGGACCAAGCTTAAGAATCAACCCACCTTCCAAACCGATACAGCGCTCTTACTCACCGATGGCACAGTGATGATGCATCAGTACAACAGCGGTAACTGGTGGCGTTTAACTCCGACGAACACTGCCAACTATGCTGCCGGAACATGGACACAACTGGCCTCCATGCCTTCTGGTTACGCGCCGCTTTATTTCGCCTCCGCAGTTCTGCCCGATGGGCGCGTACTGATCGAAGGCGGCGAATATAACAATCTCTCCCAGGACGAAACGAACAAGGGCGCGATCTATGATCCCGTCGCAAACACCTGGACCGCGGTGAATCCTCCTTCCGGATGGTCCACCATCGGCGATTCGCCCGCCATCGTGTTGCCGGATGGAACGTTCATGATGGGACAAGGCGGCCAGCCTTCGAAAAAACAAGTCAACTTCAACGCCGCCACCTTGACGTGGACAACGGTGAACAGTGCTACCAAGGCGGATGGTTTTTCTGAAGAAGGTTTCGCGCTGACTCCAAGCGGCAACGTTCTCGTCGTCGACACCGAAGATGGAACAAATTCGGAACTGTACAACCCAACCTCTGAAACCTGGGCAAGCGCGGGCAGCACAATCGTCTCGCTCCCTAACAGCGGTGGCCTCGGCATCGTGCCTGAAATGGGTCCTCTGATGCAGCGGCCCGATGGCACCATCGTCGCGTTTGGCGCAACCACGCACACTTCGATTTTCAATACAGCCACCGGGACCTGGACGCAGGGGCCGGACTTCCCCAACGGCGACGATATGGCCGATGGACCAGCCAGCATCCTTCCTGACGGCAACGTCCTCGTCTACACCAGCCCGGGAGTCTTCGCCGGTTCCGGAAGCTTTTACGAGTTCACCTACGGCACGAACACATTCGTGACTGCACCATCGACCGCGAAGGGCGCGACCCTTCAGTCCTGGCAAGGGCGTACCTTGTTGTTGCCCACTGGGCAGGTTCTCTGGTGTGGAGCGGATGGCAAAACTATCGACGTCGAACTCTACAATTCACCGGGTGCCGTCAGCGCATCGTGGCGGCCAGTGATCACCGCGGTTCCAACCACCATCAATCGCGGCACCAGCTATACCATCTCCGGCAAGCAGTTCAACGGGCTCTCCGCCGGGTCGGCCTATGGAGATGACGCACAAGAGGCGTCGAGCTATCCGATCGTCGCGGTTCGCAACAACTCCACCCATCACATCTTCTTCGGCCGTACCTCGAACTTCAGCACGATGGGCATCGCTACGGGCAGCACGATTGAAAATGCTGACTTCGTGATTCCTTCGACAGCCGAAACCGGAGCGAGCACCATTTTCGTGGTCGCGAACGGCATCCTCTCCGGAGGTAAGGCCGTCACCATCAATTAGTCACATTTGGATTATTCGATGCGGGCGCCGTGATCTTCCTTCATGGCGCCCTTTCTCTTTTCGCCGAAAGAGTTACGGCATATTTTTTTTGAGGCTCATAGTGCTTCCACTGCCGCCCGCAATTGCGTTGCAATCTCTTCCGCGGAGATTCCCGGCGCAAACTTCACCGGCTTTCCGACCCGGACCGTGATCTCGTGCGGCGCCGCCAACTTCCTCCCGGCCTGCTTCACCTCGAACAGTCCATCAATGCGCATCGGCAACACTGGAATTCCCAGCTTCTCGGCGAGCAGTCCGATGCCGGAGCGGAACGGACCCAACTTGCCGTCAGTCGTGTGCCGCCCTTCCGGAAACACGAGAATGCTGTAGTCCCGGTCAACAGCTTCTCCAGCGTAAGCAAAGCTGCGGCGGAACCCGGCTGCGCGAGGCAATGGAAAAAGATTGAGCAGAGAGACGCCGAGAATCCACTTCATGCGATCGAATATCTTCAGCGGCCCTGCCCTGTCTGCTGCAGGCGTTCGAAGAATTTCCAGCGCTTCGCCGCCCGTGGCAATAGCCAGCCTGTGCCGCAAGCGCGTGGGCAGTGCCGTCAGAACAAATCCAGGATCCACGTCCCCAAGATGGTTGGAGATCACCAGCAGCGGGCCATGCACGCCACGCAGATTTTCGCGACCAACGATCCGTGGCCAGCCCAGCAGCAGAATTGCCGGACGCATCAGCACATAATGCGCGAGCAAGCGCAGCCACGTCACCGGCCAATGCAGCGCCCATCGAGGGTAGTGATAGGTCGGAGAAGCGCTTGACTCTCCGCGCAACATTTTTTCAAGATCAGCCACCGTCTGAATCGTGTTGAAGCGGGTTTCGCTCAGGTCCACCTGGTACCGGTCTTCCAGCGCGCTCATCAGTTCCACTCGATCCAGCGAACTGAGGCCAAGATCGGAATCGAGACGCGCCCCTTCGCTCAGACCGGCCACCGGTCGACGAGTCACCTTCGCGATCAACTCCCCAAGACCTCCTGCCGCGGGCTGGTCAGATGTCGCCGTCGCCGTTTGCAAGCACGCCCGGACCACCTCTGCAATAACCCCCCATTTCGGCTTTTGTGTACTGGTTCGAGGGAAGTCCTCTTCCGGCCACTCGATCCACGTCCGCATCCTCTGGTATTCCGCCAGTGATTCATTGGCTCGCTGCACGACAGCTCTCAAATCGGCCGCTGCTCGCAGGATCACGACCGCGCAAGGCTCGGCATTTCCGCCGCGCTCTATCCCAATCACGACGCAATCCTTTACCTCTGGCTGTTCGCGCAATGCCGCTTCCAGATCGCCGGGATATACGTTCGTCCCGCCGGGAGTGACAATGACATCCTTCTTTCGACCTTTGAAATAAAGATTTCCGGATTCGTCGAGCGCGCCCACATCTCCCGTTCGATACCAGCCTTCGTCGTCAGAAACACGATGCTCTCCACTCGCATCCCAGTAGCCTGAGGCCACACCTCCGCCGCGGACGAGAATTTCGCCGTCGGTTGCCAGTTTCACCTCGCGGCCCGGCAGAATTTTTCCAATCGATCCCTTGCCCAAACGAAATGGATGATTCACGCTGATGAGAGAGGTCGTTTCGGTCAAGCCGTATCCTTGAATGACGGCATATCCCAAGCGTCCCCAGAATTCTTCGGTCTCGCTGTCGAGCGCAGCTCCTCCCGCGATAAAGGCCCAGAACTTCCATCCGAACTTTCGATGGATGGTTCGAAACATCCACCAGCGCCGCAGGAAGTGCTCGCCCTTGGCCTCAGTCAACCGTCGCCGGAACGGGCCGAGGCTGCCGCGTTCTTCAAGGTCCCGCTCAACTTTTTGCTTTAACGATTGCAGTACCCGCGGCACGCTGACGACGACGGACACCCGTTCTCGGCGAATCGTGTTCATGACCTCCGACGGACTCAACTCGTTCTGAAATACGACGGTCCCGCCCAGCAGCGGAGGCAAGAACATTCCCAGAAACTGGCCGAACACATGGCTGAGTGGAAGCAGGTTCAAAAACCGGATGGGATGCACAAACCGCTCGTACTTCAGATAACGCAGCATCTCATGCTCAAGTGGAGCGATGTTGGCGAGGACATTGCCGTGCGTGATGATGACGCCCTTCGGATCGGCGGTCGTCCCGGAAGTAAATACGATCTGCAATACGTCGTCCCGTCCGGTCGCAATCTGCGCGGTGGATGATCTGGGCCCCTCCACGGAGCGCACTTGATCGAACACTACGACCGGATCCATTGCGGATCCGGCGATCCACTCCTCGCGATGTGCTCGGGATGCGACCAGCAGTTTGGCTCCGGCTTGCCGATAGACGCGTCTGGCAAAATCGACGCCGGCGCCATCATCCATGGGAACGACGACCACCCCGCGCAGAGTGCATCCGAAAAAGGCCGCTACCCATTCGGCTGAGTTCTCGCCCCAGAGCATCGCGCGATCGCCCTTTGCCAGGCCCTGCGACTGCAGCAGGCCGGCAAAGTTGTCAGCCATTTCTAGCATTTCAGCGTAGCGGAATGATTCGGTGCGGTATCCGCGGTGCTGGCGGAAGACGCATTCGCTGCCGTGCTTCTGAAAGTGGATTCGGAAAAACTCTGCCAGTGAGTTCGCCATCGTTCACGCGACTTTCACCCGCATCAATACAGCCGTTCCTGTCGCTTCAGGTTGCCGAATGATCCGATGTTCGCCAGGCTGAACGTGAAGCGAAACAGGTTTTCATTGCGGACGTTGGCGATCGCGAATCGCCGGTATTCCAGCGTTACGCCGCAGCAATTCCAGTTATAAGTGGTCTGCGCCGTGCCAAACTGCAACTGGCGCGTCTCCGCATCGAATCCCACGGCTGTCGCCGCACTGAAGCCCCGCCGCGTCAGGCTGCCATATCCCAGCGCCACCCGGAATTGTTGGAACTTGCAGGTGATCTGGCTCGTCCCCACCGACGGCCCGCACTTGCCCTCCGCCAGTCCCGATGGCGTCGGACTCGTCTGCGGAATCTGCAGGTAGGCGTCTCCGCCCCCCAGCGTGAAGCCTCCCAGGTTGTAATTCACCAGCAGCGTGTTGGCGTTGACGCGCGAGAGCTGGAAATCGTAGTCCATATCCCACTCCGTATCCGTGTGGCTTCCGGTCGCGGCCTGCAGGCGTGAGACCAGCGGCGACAAGTGCCGCTGCTGCGTGACAAAGGCGATCCCGGTCAGATCTTCCGTCGTGGTGAACACGTTTCTCTGCCCCGGAATCAGCGCTCCTCCAAAGGTCGGATCGATGAAATATTTCTGCGCGAGCTCCCACGTGACGACCTCCCTCACCTCGGGTCCCACCACACAGTTTTTTTCCCCTTGATTGGTGGCGCGTCCCCAAGGCAGCGTTTGCTCGGGCGCCGCCGCCCCTACCGCCAGCCCGGTCATCGGCTTCTCGCATTCCTCCAGCGGAGATCGCAACCGCTTCGCATACAGCCGCGTCACGAATCCATATTGCACTTCGTCCGTATTGCTTAGTATGTCTCGCTCGTCAAACTGCAGCACATTTCCAAAATCGTTCACTCCCGTCACAATCCGGTACCGGATCTCCGGCTCGATCACATGCTTCCATTTCCTGCCAAACCACTCGTTATCGAAAACCTTTTCCAGCACCGGAGGCCGCACCTCCACCGAAGCATCCAGCGCATGGCGGTTCGTGGAGCTATCCACAACGCCGCCATTCACGTAACTCTCGGAATAGTACGTTTCGTGCAGAGCCAGCGCCGGACGCAAGTCCCACCCATGAAACTGCATCGGAAGCGACACTTCCGGGTTAAAGTCGAAACGTCCCAGAAGATTGTCGGTGTGGAATCCGGGTTCGCTGCGCGACAGGCCCGATACCGATGTGTCAAACGACCAGACCAGCGGCCATTTAAGCAGGTAATGATCCACGCTCGAAGCATCCACGCTGGGCGTATGAAGAATTCGAATCGAATCGAACGACGGTGGATTCGACAAAACTCCATTCGTGGCCGTCTGAAAAAAATTCTGATACCGCTCCACCATCCCGCCGAAAAAGTAGCCTTGATATGCCTTGGTAAGAAATGCCTGCGATTTCACTTCCGAGTTAATGGCCTGCGTGAACACTTCGTTGAAAGCCAGCCGGAACAGGAACGAGCTCAAGTAATCGATATTCGACACGGCGCGGAATCCGTAAAAGTTTCCCTCCGCCGCCAACCGCGCTTCCTGCCCGCCTTCCTGCAGGAGTTGTGAACCTAATGGCGTCCCGACCTGGATGCCGCGGTCGACCACCCCAAAGTAGTCGAGATCGATATACGACGTGTCGCTCGGGCGCGCTCGAAATTCGCCGCGCTGCGACGAGCCTCGCTTGGAAAAGTACTCTCCCCCGATCGTCCCATCCATGCTGCGATTGATGGCCCAGTAGAACGAGTCGCCGACAATATTTCCCTTTGTCGACGATCTGCCCGCGGATGGGATCAGGAACCCCGTATGTCGCGTTTCCCGCGCAACCGGATGCGTCGCATACGGAAAATAAAATATCGGAAACCCATGCAGCAAAAAGTCGCTGTGATAAATACTGGCATTGCCGCCAACGTCCACCACCACTCGCCGCGCCTGGAAAGTCCAGTTCGGATGCGGCAGCTCGCAGGTCGTGATGCTTCCGTCGTAAACCACATAGTGGTCGGAACTGGTCTTCTCCACGCGCTTTCCCGTGAAAGCGAAAGGCGCCGTCGAAGTCAGAATCGCACGATTGCCATTGAACCGGAATCCCGTCGTGGCCGTGACATCGTAAAACGTCCCAATCTCTGAAGTGACGTTATACGTACCGTGACTCGCCTTGATGTGATCGTCGTTCGGCCCGCCGTCCACCGTGAAATGCCCGTTCGCCGTCGCTTCCCCGGTGTCGGCGTTGTAGGTCAGTTCGTCGGCCCGAAGCACGTAATTGCGGTAGTGCACCTCGGCATTGCCTCGCAGCTTGTAGAGGTCTCCGTCTTTTTCCTGCTGCAGCGCGCAAATCGTGATCGAGTCCGAAGCTTGTCCCGCGGACTGCGTCGCGCACGGCGTGTTAACCGGCGCCGCGGACTGCGCTCCCGCTTTTTCTTTTCCCGTTCTTTCTTCGGATGAGACGTTTTCCTGAGGATTGCTGCCTGGCAACTGGCTGGTAACTAGCGCGTGCGCGAGAACCTGATGACAAAGCAACAGCGCCGTGATAAGGAATCTAGTGCGCAGGGTCATCGGAAAAAAATCGAAGCCGAACGGTTTCCATCGAAGGTTGCCTTTCCCGTCGCGGTGCTGGCACCGTGAACTTAGCACGCCGCCGCCTGCAAGGGAAAGTAACGACAAAGGCTAGGATTGCTGTACTTTTTCTCCGGTTGTATGCGTTACATGAATCTTACGGGTTGTATTCATAATGTTTCCGCAGTCTGACGAAGTTCGTGGTTGTCCGATGGAGCCCTCATCTTCCGAAAATCCGATTATTCCCCCCGTTGTCCCTGAATCGCCCCATGCCGCCTCGACGGATGAATCTTCGCCAGAGGAGGAAAACCCCGCGTGGCGGGATGAAGTTGCCGCCCGCCTCAGCCGCTACCGCTCTCGCCGCAAAGCTCCACCTCCAAGATATCCGTCGCTCAAATTGCCGTTTGGCTCTGCCGGAATTTCCACGCGGCTTGAGCCTATCGAACCACCAGGTTACGAATCGGTTTCCAACCATGCGCTCGCGTTAGATGCGAAGCCGCTGGAAGATCCCATCACGGAAAATCCGCACCCAATTCCATCACCGCCTGTTGAAACCACCGTCGTCCCGCCCGTAGTCCAAAGTAGCGCGAAGATTATCGAATTCCCGCGCTTCGCCTGGGGCCCTCCTGCGCCTCCCCCCGATCAACTCGCCGAGCCCGTCATGGATCGCCCTCGCATCCTCGATGTGCCCGAGCTTCCACCGCCCGTGCCAGCACTCGGCGGAATCACAATCGAGCCCGTTCAGCGCGAAGAAGTTGCCAAGCGCCCCGGTATTGATATGCCTTTGTACCCGGCGCCGTTGGGCCTCCGCATCTTTGCATCTCTCATCGATTTCTCGATTGTGGCCTTCGCCTCGGCCATCTTTGGCTTCGTCTTCTGGAAAGTCACTGCCATCCAGCCTCCGCGCCTCCAATTGTTTGCCATGTTCGCAGGCATTCCCTGTGTCTTCTGGGCCGCGTATCAATACCTGCTCATCGTCTACTCCGGCAGCACACCCGGATTGCGCGCCGCCCACCTTGAACTCGCTCGCTTCGACGGCGCGCCGACCCGTCGCTCCGTCCGCCGCTGGCGCGTACTCGCGTCTTACCTTTCCGCAGCCTCGTTGGGAATGGGCTACACCTGGCTCTTCCTCGATGAAGATTCACTTTGCTGGCACGATCGCATCACTCATACCTATTTGGCGCCCAAAGCAATGCATCGCTAAATCGCTCGCCGCTTCTCATTCCCTCACTTGTCTCGCTCTGGTACGCTTACCTACGCCATGCGCCTTCTACCTGTCGTATTCCTTCTTCTCGCCACAGCCATCGCTCAGAACACCAACTCCGCCGCGGAACGTACGGCCGCGCAGAACGCCCTCTTCGATGACTACTACGAGACCGAATTGCGAAATCTCCCCGAAATGGCCACCGCCTTCGGCGATTACCGCTACAACGACAAGCTGAACGATTATTCCCTGGAAGCCATCGCGCATCGCCACCAGATTGATGAAGATTTTTTGTCCCGCATCCAGAAGGTCGATACCGCCGGGTTCTCCGATCAGGACCAGCTCTCTCACGATTTGCTGATCCGCGTCTTGCAGCAGCGCCTTGCCGATTACGATCTCAAGAAATACGAGATGCCGATCACCCAACAGTTCGGCATCCACACCAGCCTGGCTGATTTGCCGCTCTCCGTCCCATTCGATTCGGTGAAGCACTACGAGGATTACATTTCTCGCCTCCACCAGATCCCGCGCGCCCTGAATCAGGTCACCGAGGTCCTGCGGCAGGGCATGAAAGACAAGCTCATGCCCGTGCGCTTCCTTGCCGAGAAAATTCCTGGGCAATGTGAAGGCATCATCAAGGCTGATCCCTTTCTGCGTCCCACGAAAAAATATCCCGAGGCTGTCCCGGCCGCCGATCAGGCACGTCTGACCGGCGAGATCACTGAGGCCATCAATACCGAAGTAATTCCCGCCTACAAAAAGTTCGCTGACTTCATTCGCACGGACTACGCTCCGCAGGGCCGC
>JASLEQ010000376.1 GCA_030151135.1 Candidatus Sulfotelmatobacter sp.
TAAACAGCGGCGGCACGTCAAGAATCCGACTTCCTCCTCGCCCGCTGCGGAAGTTCTTAGCGCGCTCAGCGATAAAAGCTTCGTTCGGTTGCAGACATCCTCACGCTAAGATGCCGCGGAAGTCTAAAGCTCTTGCTCTTCCCCGGCTTTCACCTATCTTTCGTCCGCTGACTCCGCTTTTTGTCGCAAATTGTCTCCTTCATTCCCGTTTTGATCCCGATTTCCAAAGGGAGACCCCGCCGGTTACCTAAGGTCACGCTCCCCAGACACGTTTCCCCCTGTCCCAATATCACTTATTTTTAAGACTCCAAGCTCCTGGTATCTCCCCAACCGGGTCCCAATGGAAGGAACTTTTGCATGGCAACTGCTTACGGCGGATTTCAGCTCGGACTACTGCCCGAACGGAACCTCAACAAGAAAGCGATCGCGACCGCTTATGGCATTGTTGCGCTCGTACTCCTCATCCTGATTAACGTCTCTCTCTTGTTCCCCGACCGCCTCACGTTGTCGCAGTACCATGTCACCGAAATTATTCCCATGCCTTCGCTTCGGCCCGAGCCTGAGCCCATCAAGGTCAAGCCTGAGGTCCACGCGAAACTGCTTCCCGCCGTGAAAATGCCGGTGCTGGAGCAGCCCCGGCTGGTTGTGCCGCGCGAGCTTCATCGCGAAGCGCCTCAGCCCGTCGAAGCTCCAAAAGTTGTGGTAAATCAATTCACGCCTCCTGTGATCAAGGTGGCTGGCGGTGCCCGTCCCCAACTCATCCACACTGGAGATTTCGGTGGCAGTTCGCAGACTCCCACGGTGAACGCTCCCGTGGACAAAGTTCAGACTGGCGGCTTCGGCGATCCTAACGGATTGGCCGGCACCGGCAAGCAAGGCGCCAAGCTTTACACCGCCTCTCTCGGATCGTTCGACATGCCCGCCGGCTCCGGACAAGGCAATGGCTCCGGCGGCGCCAAGGGAATAAAAGGTACCGTCGCCAGCGCCGATTTTGGTAACGGCGTTGCCACGGCCGGAAAAGGCGATGGCCGCGGCAACGGCAAGGGCGTCGCCACCGGCGCTTTCGGCGCGCAGCAGGTTGCCCAGAGCACCGGACCGAAGGTGACGCAAGATAGCGGCCCGGCGACCACTCCAGTCGAAATCACCTTCAAGCCAAATCCGGTTTACACGCAGGAAGCCCGCGATATGAAGCTCGAAGGCGAGGTCCTGCTCGAAGTGAGTTTCTCGGCCAACGGAACCTTGCATGTGAACAAAGTTGTTCGCGGCCTCGGTCATGGCCTCGACGAAGCGGCCGTCGCCGCCGCCAACAAGATTCGTTTCAAGCCAGCTCTGCGTTACGGTCAGCCGATGGATTCCACGGCGGTCGTTCACGTGACGTTCCAGCTGGCCTACTAACAGCAATACCCGGCGCCGAGTCCGCAGCTGCCACGTAAGGCGACTCGGACAAAGGCACCGGGAAACGGAACAAAAGATTCGAAACAAGTACCAGCTGCTTCTGGCCAGAATGAACTGGGATCGGCAAGCGGGTACTGAGAAATGTTTCTGGAGAACGTCATGCGCACTTCGAACGTAATTCTTACTGCGGCGTTGCTGATGTCGATCAGTGCCGCTGCTCAGCAGGCGACCGAACCGCAAGCCTCGGCTCAGCCAGCCGCGCCGCAGGCCACACAGACGGCACAACCGTCCCAGCAGCCCGACGTGCAGCCCGCTCCGGCAGCCTCTTCCGATCAGGCTCCGGCGGCCGCTCCGCTTTCGACCATCGCGCCTCCGCCCTCGTTCGCCGCTCCGACCACCATGGACCAGGTCGTCACTCTTTTCATCGAGCGCGAGCACGGACTCATCAAGGTGCTCTCGAATCGCACCCCGGTAGTGGAGACTTATCTTCAGAATCTCAGCGCCGATCCCCAACTCGGCCCCGTGCCCAGCGAAGATCACTACTTCCTCGGCCGCCTCGACATGGGCGAAACCGTCGACCGTAAGGACTATCTCAAAGAAGAAGAAAAGGGCGGCATGCAGTCCCGCTTGCTCGGCGGCTTCCAGAAGCTCTACAAGGTCCAGTACCAGCCGATGGGCTTTTCCTGGATGGTCTACGCCGATCGCACCGATTTTGACCGCGACCACTATGATTTCCATTACGTTCGCCGCGAATTTCTAGGCGAAGTGCGCTGCCTCGTGTTCGACGTCACTCCCAAGCCCAAATCCGGACGCGGACGTTTTCTCGGACGCATCTGGGTCGAAGATCAGGCCTTTAACATCGTCCGCCTCAATGGCACCTATTCTCCGGCTCTGCGCAACAGCTACTTCTTTCACATGGATAGCTGGCGCTTGAACCTCATTCCCGGCTACTGGGTCCCTGCCTTCATCTACAGCGAAGAGGGCGACTTCAGCGCTGGCGTGAAGAACAAGATGGCCTTCAAGGCGCAGACCCGCATCTGGGGATACGACCTGAAAAAAGGCGGCAAGGACGATGAACTCACCAACATCCGCGTCGATAGCGTCAGCGACGCCAGTGACGCCCAGCAAGATGCGTCTCCTCTGCAGGCCGAGCGTGTCTGGCAGCAGCAGGCCGAGGATAACGTCGTCGAGCGCCTCACCGCAGCCGGGCTTCTCGCCCCCGAAGGCGACGTCGACCACATCCTTCAAACCGTCATCAATAACCTGGAAGTCACCAACAACATCGATCTGCCGCGCCCCGTTCGCGCCCGTGTGCTGCTCACCTCGCCACTCGAAACTTTCAGCGTGGGCAACACCATCGTCATCAGCCGCGGATTGATCGACGTTCTTCCTGACGAGGCCAGCCTCGCCGCCGTCCTCTCACATGAACTCGCTCACATCGTCCTCGGACATAACCTCGGTTCCAAGTATGCGTTCAACGATCGCATGCTGTTCTCCGACGACGCGACCTATCAGAACCTCGGATTCAAGCACATTCCAGAAGAGGAAACCGCCGCCGACAAGAAAGCGGTCGATCTGCTCAAGAATTCGCCTTATGCGCAGAAGCTCGACACCGTCGGCCTGTTCCTGAAGTCGCTGCAAGCTCACGCCGGCAGCCTGAACGCGCTCCTGACCACGCACCTCGGCAACCCGCTTGGAGAAGGCGGACAGATCACGCGCCTCTCCGCCCTGGCAACCCTCGGCCCGGCGCTCGACAACAACAAGCTCGATCAGATTGCGGCCCTGCCCCTGGGCGGACGCGTAAAAATTAATCCGTGGGACGACAAGGCAGAAATGGTGAAGACAGCTCCGGTCGCCATCACCTCTGCCCGTGACAAGATGCCGTTCGAAGTCACGCCTTTCTTCCCCCGCCTGGCTCGCTTCGGCGCCGGTGCAGCCCAACAGTCCGCTGCCCCAACCCAATCGGCCAACAACAATCCGAACACTGGAAACTAACGAAACAATCTGGGAGAGACGTCTCTCCGCGGTCCCTCCCAGATTTATTCCTCGACTCAATTTCTCCACCAAGGTGCACTAAGACGAGGCCGGGAATCCGGAACACCCTTCCGGGATGCCCGGCCCTCGCTCTATTTGCCCTGTCCTCCGCGGCCTTACTCGCGTGTGCACATCTTGCCGGGATGTATAACGTTCAGGATTTGCTCGATAAATTCTGCCCAACCTCGCAGCTCGGTTATCACGTTGTTCTTCGCTGACACTCAGAGAAGCCAGCGGCGTGATCCACTCCGCGGGCAATGTTTTTCAAATCTCTTCTGCCACCGCGGAAATGTCGCAGCTTCCTTGCCCACGGTTTCTACTGCGTGACTTCCAGTACCTTGACGCTCGATTCGTCCCTTATTCGGCTCACATATCCAATCGCGCCCGGCGTCGCAGCTACATACTCCAGCAGCGATGCCTCCGACACGAATTCCTTCAGCATCGCTCCTTCCCCAGTAAATACAACTTTTCGCCAGCGCGTGCGGAATTCGTCGGGAGAGTCGCCCACATGTTTTCTCAGGAACACTTCATGGACGGGGCCGCCCTTCAGCACCACCGGTACAGCCCGCGTGCCATCGCCAAACCGTGTCCGTCCGCCCGTGAAGATGTCGTGCAGCTGTGACCGGCTGATCTGCGATACGGTGACTCCCTTGTTCGCCACAATCGTCACATCCTGCGACCATACCCACGCGCCCGGAAGAATCATCAACAGGACGAAAACGCGAGCTCCTGCCTTGCCTCTCATGTCTCCTCCTAGAATGTGAACCCGATGCGCGCTGCCAGCATCACGCTGTTATCTTTCAGCTCATTCGGATTGACGCTCTCGTAATATCCAATCCCGGTTCCGTGCAGGAAATGTCCTACGACCTTCCCGTAAAAGTTGGCATTGAAGTTATATCGTCCCGAAATCGTCCAATCCTTCGA
>JASLEQ010000391.1 GCA_030151135.1 Candidatus Sulfotelmatobacter sp.
AGCATGTAGAATAAAGCTGCGAAGGCCTATGCGAAGCTGGTCCATTTCCGTCGGACGCCTGTTCGGCGTAGATGTCAGAATCCATCTCACATTCCTGATCTTGCCAGTGTTCGTCTACTGGACTGATTATGCTGCGCATCAAAATGCGGCGAGCGGACCTCGCGATCTCGCGTTGGTCGGCATCATCCTGGCTTGCGTCGGGGTCCACGAATTAGGACATATGTTCGCGGCCAGGAAATATGGGATGATTCCGAAAGCCGTGATCTTTCTGCCTCTGACGGGGGTGGCGCTCTACGACGAGTCGAAGGTGGAGCGGCAGCCTGTGGCGCTGATGTGGAAACGCGAGGTGCGGATCGCCATGGTTGGACCGCTGGCAAATTTGTTGCTGGCGGGACTCTCCGTCGCGGTGATCAAAGCTTCCGGAAGCGGCGTCGACCTATGGAAGTGGCCTTTTCTGCAATCAGCGAACCTGACGCGCAGCGTGGTGTGGGCGAACCTTTACATCGCCTTGTTGAACTTGATGCCGGCGTATCCCCTCGATGGGGGGCGCTTGATGCGTGTTCTGTTTGCGCGAACGCTCGATATCGCATCGGCAACCCGCCGGGCGGTATCGATCAGCACTGCAATCGCGATGGTTCTGATTCTGGCAGGATTGTTCAGCGACAACTGGCTGACCATGATTGGAATCATCGTATTTTCGGCCGCCCAGTTAGAGGAACGAGCGCTGGTGTTTCAGTCCGTACTCGACAACGTGCGGCTGGAAGAGGTCATGCTCACAGACTTCGCGACGCTGTCGCCAGCCGACACGCTGGAAGACGCGCTTGAAAAAGCTGTGCATTCATTGCAGGATGACTTTCCGGTGGTGCGGGGCAGCGACATGGTTGGCGTCATTTCGCGGCAGCGTATTCTCGATGCCCTTAGATCCGAGGGCAATGGATATGTGCAGGCGGTGATGAGTAAGATCTTTGACGTTTCGATGCGGCAGGATTCACTGGGCTCGGCTTTCCGGAAGCTGACGGCGCGCAGTTCGAGCATTATCCCGGTAGTGGAAGATCAGCGATTGGTGGGAATCGTCACCCTTCAGAACCTGATGCACTCGATGTCGCTGCTGGCGGAGAGCCGGAAGCTGCGGCGGAACGAGACGATCGAATAACTTTTCCTATCGGATTGCAACTCAGAACAGGCGGACGGCTTTTGCCTGTTGCACGGCCGGAATGCCGCGCAACCGGGTGAGCACCAGCTCTGGAACAGCGCCGTCCACGTGCACAACGGCGATGGCCTCGCGAGGCTGCCCCGCGTCGGATTCGCTGCCGCGACGTCCGAGGGAGAAATCTGCGATGTTGATTGACTCTTCGCCCAGAATTGTTCCTACCTTGCCAATCACTCCGGGGACGTCCCTATTCCGCAGGTAGATCAGATTTCTTTCCAAGGGAGCTTCCACATCGATTCCGTCTACGTGGAGCAGCCGGGGAGCTTCTCCATGCAGCACGGCGCCCTTCACCATGTGTTCTTCTTTGTCGGTCTTGAGGAAGATGGAGAGTACGCTGCCGGCACCGCCAGTAGAAGCTTTGGCCTTATGCGATTCCAAGACTCGCAGGCCGCGGTCGTGCGCAATGGTCGCGGCATTCACGAGATTTGCTTTCTCCTCCAGCGCCTGGGTCAAAATGCCTTTAATTCCGCCATTGCGAATGAGGTCGGTCTTCCACTCAGCGATGTGCCCGCTGTAGCGGACGGAAATTTCTTCCAGCGATCCTTCCGAAACTTGGGCCAGAAATCCGCCCATGCGTTCCGCCAGGATGATGTAGGGCTGCATGGCCGCATATTCTTCTGCGGAAACGGAGGGTACATTCACCGCATTCTGAATTACACCGTGCTTCAGATATTCCTTGACCTGCTGAGCGATCTGAACGCCGACAGCTTCCTGGGCTTCCTGGGTTGAGCCGCCCACATGAGGCGTGAGCACCACATTTTCCAGAGCTAACAGAGGAGAATTCTTGGGTGGCTCCTCCGCAAAGACGTCAATCGCGGCGGCAGCGACGCGGCCCTCCTTGAGGTCCGCAGCGAGATCGGCCTCATTTACGAGTTCTCCGCGGGCGCAGTTCACGAGCCGAACCCCTTTTTTCATCCTGGCGAGAGAATCCTTGTTGATCATGCCAGCGGTTTGTGGAGTCAAGCCTACATGGAGCGTAATGTAATCGGCGATCGCATAAATTTCGTCGAGTGCTGCCAAGCGGATTCCTTGTTCTTTCGCGACGGCGACAGAAACAAACGGGTCGTGTCCAGCGAGTTCCATGCCGAAGGCGCGGGCGCGTCGTGCGACCTCCATGCCAATTCGACCAAGTCCAATGATGCCCAGAGTTTTGCCGCGGAGCTCAGCGCCTTGCAGGGATTTCTTTTCCCATTTCCCGGCATGCATCGAGGCATCGGCGCGGCAAAGATGACGAGCCATTGCGAGCATCATTCCCATCGTCTGTTCTGCGACAGCGACTGCGTTGGCACCGGGAGTATTCATGACCGCGATGCCTTTGTGAGTCGCAGCTTCGAGGTCGATATTGTCGACGCCGACCCCGGCTCGTCCAATTACGCGCAGATTCTTCGCATGTTGAAGGAGTTGGACGTCGGCCTGCACGGCTGAGCGAACGATCAAGGCGTCCGCTGTTCGCAGATGTTCCGCGAGCTTGCCATCCAGCTGATCGGCTGTGATCACCGTCCAATCAGGCTCTTGCAAATGTGCTACTGCTGAAGGCGAAATCTTTTCCGCAACGATGATTTTCACGCTTGTCCTTTTTCCAATGCTCCTCGAACTACAACTCGACAATGAACGTCCGGAGTGAACCGGCACGCGTCGCCTGGTGGCGGTCCTTACGGAATGGGCGGAGCGCTCACGGAAACGTCGCAAGCGGTGAGCTTCACCATCAATTAGCCCGCACCAGCGGAATATGGTGTTGGGCGGTCCACTGTTCAGGCATTCGCCAGTTCGTGCTTGCCGGCGCGGATACGAGCATACACTTGCTGCGCCGCCCGGACAGCCGAGCCATACTCAACGTCCTTGTCACTGACTCGAGCCAGCACATGTTCGAGCGCCCCAAGGATGCCGATGGTATCGAGATAGTCGTAATAGCCGATGTGCGCAATGCGGAAAAGCTTGCCCTTCATCTCGCCTTGGCCGTTCGCAACTACTGCATCGAAGCTCTCGCGAAACTCTTTGACGAACTTGCCGGAGTCGATGGCATCCGGCGAAGAGATCGCAGTCAGTGCCGCAGCAGGGCTGGAAGTGTAGAGCTTGAGTCCAAGAGCTTTGGCTCCGGCGCGCGTCATCTCGGCGCAAAATTCGGCATTGTTGACCAGAGCTTCGCGTCCTTTCGCCAGATCGCCGGATCCCATTCCACGCACAAATTCAAGCGCGGCCCCGAGAGCTGCGAACAGCGAAGTCGCAGGCGTGTATGCGGTTTCGCCCTTTGCTGCTGACTTCCGCTCCTTCCGCAGATCGAAGTAGAAGCGTGGAGAAAGAGTCGTATCCATACGCTTCCAGGCGCGATCGCTTACAGCGCAGTAGGCGAGTCCAGGAGGCATCATCAATGCCTTTTGGGAGCCACCGATGATCACATCGATTCCCCACCCGTCGACGTCGAGGTGGGTGGTCCCCAAGCCTGTGATGGCATCTACGACGAGCAGGGTGTCACTGGAATTCGCATGAACAATCTTTGCAATCCCTTGCACATCGTGGCGCGCTCCGGTGGAACTTTCGGTCGCCTGGACAAAAACGGCGCGAATGTCTGGCGTGATGCGCGCGCGAATTTCATCGAGCAAAAAGGTTTGGCCATACGGAACGCTCAGCACGTCCACGTTGCAGCCGAATGCCTTGGCCAGACCGGTCCAGCGTTCACCGAATTTGCCGGCTGTGAGCACCAGGACCTTGTCACCCGGCGACGTCAGGTTCGAAACAGAGGCTTCCATCACGCCTGTGCCCGATGATGCCAGCACCAGCACGTCGTTGTTCGTGCCGATGAATTCCTTCATATCGGCCAATACGCGCTGAAAGAGCGCCTTGAAGTCCGCGGTGCGATGATGCGCCGTGAAGGCTGCCATCGCGGTCTGGGCCGCAGGAAGGAGTGGAGTTGGTCCGGGAGTAAAGAGACGGTTCTTATGCAACATGGCGGAGTCCTTGAGAACGGGAGTAATTCTTTAGTCTACCGGAACGTGGCGTCCCTGAAAGGCGAATTCTTGCTCGCGACGGAGACGAAGAAGCAGAGAAAAGAACTCTGCTGGATCTGTCAGGTCTGCATCGTGATGAGAGCGGATGCAACGTCTATAATCCCGTCATGCCTCTAGTCGATCAAATTCAGAAAGACATCGTTACCGCCATGAAGGCGAAAGACGAAGCTCGCCTCTCCACCCTGCGTATGGTCAAAAGTGCGCTGCAACTAAAAGGGGTCGAGAAGATGGGTCCGCTCGACGATAAGGAATCCCATGCCGTGCTCAACACGCTGATCAAGCAGCGCAAAGATTCGATCGAACAGTTCACCAAGGGCGGACGCCAGGAAATGGCCGACAAGGAAGCGGCGGAGATCACTGTGATCGAAAGCTACCTTCCGAAAGCCGCCAGCGAAGCCGACATTGCCGCTGGAGTAAAAGCGACGATCGGGGAAATGGGTTCGCCGACCATGAAAGACATGGGTACGGTCATGAAGAACGCCATGGCAAAGTTCAACGCCGCCGGCATGCGTGTCGATGGCAAACTTGTAAGCGACATGGTGAAGAAGGAACTCTCGGGCCAATAGCTGTCATACGTTTCAGCGACGAGGGAATAGCTCGCGCGATGTCAATGCACGACTCGTAGGCAGTTCTACCAGTACATTTCATTTACAGCGAAGGGAATCCGGAATGCGAAGAATCGCAGCCGCCATTGTCGTTGTTGTTTTCTGTCTGGCGTTAATCGGTCTCGCCGAGTCGCCGCGCCAGATTGCGGTTCACGCCGGCCACGTTTTGGATGTGAGGACTGGCAAGACACTTTCGGATCAGATCCTTGTCATCGAGAACGGGAAGATCATAAGTAGCGGCCCAGCCGACGAAGTGAAGGTCCCATCGGACGCTGTGCGCATCGAGCTGCCGAATGCAACCGTATTGCCGGGACT
The DNA here is from genome assembly GCA_030151135.1 of Candidatus Sulfotelmatobacter sp. The sequence goes on from JASLEQ010000391.1 coordinate 5,136, forward strand.
GATCGACGCCCACACGCACCTCACGATGAATCCCCAGTTCGGCTACGAGTCGCTGGCGATCTCTGTCCCGCGTGAAGCCCTGATCGGCGCGAAGAATGCTCGGGTGACGCTGCTTGCCGGATTCACGACGGTACGCAACGTGGGTGCGTCAGGGTACAGCGACGTGGCGCTGCGCGATGCCATCAACGCAGGAGATGTTCCCGGTCCCCGGATGCTGGTGAGCGGGCCGGCACTGGGGATCACCGGCGGCCATTGCGACAACAATATGTTGCCCTTCGAATATCACGCTGTTGGCGACGGCGTGGCGGATGGAGTCGCGGAAGTGCAGCACAAGGTTCGGGAGAATATCAAGTATGGCGTTGACGTGATCAAGGTTTGCGCCACGGGCGGAGTACTTTCACTGGGCGACAATCCTCAACATTCGCAATACACGCTTGAGGAGATGAAGGCGATCGTGGCCGACGCGCACCGGTTAGGCCGAAAAGTGGCCGCCCACGCGCATGGGGCAGAGGGGATACGCTGGGCGGCTGAAGCCGGCGTGGATTCGATTGAGCACGGATCCTACATCGACGATCCCGCGATCGCGGTTATGAAAGAACATGGCACGTACCTGGTCCCGACGCTCTATCTGGGGGACTGGATGATCGACAATGCCGGGCTGACGCGCCTGCCGCCGCCGCTCTTGGCGAAGGCACAAGAAGTGATTCCAGCGGCTCGCAAGAACATCGCGCATGCGTTTGCCAGCGGGGTAAAGGTTGCGTTTGGGACTGACGCGGCGGTGTATCCGCACGGTATGAACGCACATGAATTCGCGGTGATGGTGAAGCTCGGCCTAACGCCACTGCAGGCGATTCAGGCAGCGACCATTAATGCAGCGGATCTGCTCGGATGGGCGGGGAAAGTGGGCACGCTCGAACCCGGAGCATGGGCGGATCTGGTTGCGGTAGAGGGCGATCCGCTCAAAGATGTCACGACCCTGGAACGCGTGAAATTTGTGATGAAAGGCGGGGACGTCGTGAAGAACGAATACGGCAAATAGCCGATCCCGGGTACTCAGAAAGTTAAGTTCTCGCTTGCCCGGTAACCCAGTCGGTGAAGTACGCTGATGCCCCACTCGAGAGCAGCGGTTTGCCATCGAGCACCGCGTCCACAAAATTCTCAATCATTGGGAAATGGAGATTCGGGTGAACAGGAAGGTTCTCGCTTCCGCCCGGGTAAAGAAGATCTGGCCCATTCAGCGGCGACATCTCGATCTCTCCTTCCGTGCCGCGGATACGGCATTCGTCGCGATTGATTTTGGAATGCCAGCGTACATCCACCACTCCGCGAACTCCGCTCTCGTACTCAATCATTACCGTGGCATTGTCTTCGACTGGATAGTGATGAACGACGTTTGAGAGTTGGGCTTTTACGCGTAGCGGCGTTCCGAACAGATAGTTGAGCACGTCGATACGGTGGGAAGCTATATCGAACAGCGGGCCGCCACCCGCCTTCACGGGATCGAAGAGCCAACCTCGATTCCCGCTTCCATCGAACCACATATGATTCGTCAGTTCGGCGATCACGGGCTTTCCAATCACGCCCTCATCAATCAGTTGTTTCGCTTTTTGGATCTTCGGATAGCAACGCCGGTAATAGGCTATACCCAACTTCTTGCCGCTGTCATCGGCGGCGCGGACCATCTCACGCGCCTCGGTTTCGTTCATCGCCATCGGTTTCTCGCAGATGACATGCTTCCCGGATTTCAGTGACGCCATGGTTTGGGGGGCGTGCAGGAAAACGGGGGTGGCCACGTAAACGGCGTGGACGGCAGGATCGGCGAGCGCCTGCTCCAGGGTAGACCACAAACGAACGCCAAGATATGCGGCCGCTTTCGCCGGATCTCGTGTCACGATGCCGTAAAGCGTGGAACGAGCTTCGGCTTGAATTGCGGGGATGACGCGGCGCTTCGTGATATCGCCGATTCCGATGACGATCCAGTTGAGCATATGGGGGTTTCGGGTTCAGCGATTCAGAGTGTAAAGCACCGATTGAAGGTGGGTTCCGGCGCCGCTCCTTTCGGTCTCGATAGCTTGCTGTCGACAACAACAAGGGCCGGCTCACGGCCGGCCCGGAAATTCTAAAGAAAGTCAGTACTACTTTTTGGGTGCGATCGCGTCCTTCGCAGCCTTGGCGACGCGGAACTTCACGACGGTCTTGGCCTTGATCT
>JASLEQ010000445.1 GCA_030151135.1 Candidatus Sulfotelmatobacter sp.
AGCTTGAGCGTGTCGATACCCGGCGTTGGCAGGTGCCCGCCCAGCCGGTACACAAAGAGCAACCCTAACGTGAACAGGATCCGCTTGCGCAGATCGGGGATCCGGAATATGTTCGCCAGCTTGTCAAACATTATTGCAAGACCTCGGCCTTGCCGCCTGCCTTGGTGATTTTTTCCTGCGCCGATTTGGAGAACTTGTGCGCACTCACGGTAATCGCACTGGTCAGTTCTCCGTCGCCCAGGATTTTTACCGGGTGCTTGCTCTTGATAATCCCTGCCTTGCGCAGCACATCAGGATTGATGGTGCTCTCGCCCAGTTCAACCAGCCGTTGCAGGCTCACGATGTTGTATTCCTTGCGGAAGATGTTGGTGAAGCCGCGCTTCGGCATACGGCGGTGCAGCGGCATCTGGCCGCCTTCAAAACCGCGAATCATGCGCGAGCCCGACCGCGAACGCTGCCCCTTGTGCCCGCGGGTGGAAGTCTTTCCCATCCCGGAACCCATGCCGCGCCCTACGCGCTTGCGCTTTTCAGACGCCTTCTTCGGTGCGTGAATATTCGATAAATTCATTTTGCTCTTCTCGTAGAAACGCTGCTGGTCAACCTCTCATCGCCGGAAAGACCTAGCAAGCTACGTCTCTCCGAACGGTCAGTCCACAATCTCGATCAAATGTGGCACCTTCGCCACCATCCCGCGGATGGCTCGCGTGTCGGGACGCTCAATGGTCTGGTTCAACCGCGTAAAGCCCAGGCCCTTGATGACCAACTTCTGCTTCTTCGGGGCGCAGATCGCGGAGCGCACCCACTTCAACTGCACTGTCGTTTTCTTCGCCGTAATGCTTAACCTCAGTACTAGAGCTCTTCCGCAACCTTGCCGCGCAACGTCGCGACGCTCTCTCTGTTCTTCAGCTGTTTCAAGGCATCGAACGTGGCTTTAATCACGTTGTGAGGATTGGTCGTTCCAATCGACTTGGTCAAGACGTTCTGCACGCCGGCCGATGTCATCACCGCGCGCACCGCGCCTCCCGCGATAACTCCCGTTCCTTCCGGAGCAGGTTTCAGCAGAACTTTGCCGGAGCCGTATCGTCCCAGCACCAGGTGCGCGATACTGGTCTGCGTCAAATTGACCCTTACCAGATTCTTCTTCGCAGCCTCGATGGCCTTGCGGATGGCTTGCGGCACCTCTTTCGCCTTGCCCGACCCGTAGCCCACCACTCCGGCGGACGGATCGCCCACCACTACCAGCGCCGCAAACGAAAGATTCTTGCCGCCCTTAACCACTTTGGTCACGCGGTTGATGGCCACCACCTGGTCTTTCAGTTGGTAGGCACCTGCATCGAGTTTCTTAATCACTGTTGGCATTCTGAACCTAGCTTCTAGCCCCTAGCTGCTGGCTTCTAGCTAACCCTGTTTGGTCAGTCGCTGGAAGCTAAAGGCTGCTTTTTAAAACTTCAATCCCGCTTCCCGAGCCGCATCCGCCAGAGCTTTCACGCGCCCGTGGTAGATGTAGCCGCCACGGTCGAATACAACTTTCGTGACACCCTTTTCCTTGGCGCGTTCGGCAATCGCTTTACCCAATGCCTTCGCGGACGCCACGTTTCCACCGATACGCCGGGCTTCCTTCTTTCCTTCCGCGGTGCTCGCAGAAACCAGCGTCTTGCCGTTCAGATCGTCGATGACCTGCACGTAGATGTGATTCAGAGAGCGGTACACATTCAGCCGCGGCCGCTCGGATGTCCCTTGCATCTTTTTCCGAATCCGGTCGTGCACCAACCCGCGTTTTTTGTTCTTCGAAATTTTTGTAAGCATGGTCTCGCTTCCTCAACAATCTGCAGCGGGAGATCCTTCGCAAATTATGCTCAGGATGATCGCGGCGAGCTCAAACGCCCGCCGGCGCAATCATTTCGCTCCTGTCTTTCCGACCTTCTTCTTCAAGCGCTCGCCCGCATAGCGTACGCCCTTGTTCTTGTAAGGATCCGGAGGGCGCAAAGCGCGCATCTCAGCCGCCACTTGTCCCACCTTCTGCCGATCGATCCCGGTCAGGCTGATCTTGGTCTGCTTCGGGTCGACAGCCGCATCCACTCCCGTCGGCAGCGGATACTCGATCGGATGCGAGTATCCCAGGTTGAACACGACCAGGGTTTTGCCTTTCATCTCGGCACGATAGCCGATGCCGACAATCTCCAGGTCCCGCGTCCATCCCTTGGTCACGCCCTCAACCGCGTTGTTGACCAGCGCCCTCGCCAAGCCGTGCACCGCCGACTGCGAATCGTTCTCGCGAACGGCCACGAGGTGCCCGTCTTTCTGCTCCATCGTGATTCCGGCCGGCAGCGCGGTATCGAGTTTGCCCTTGGGCCCCTGCACCAGGACCGTGTTTCCTTCAACTTTGACCGTGACTCCCTTGGGAATCGCGATCGGCTTTTTTCCAATTCGTGACATAAGAGCTTCTAGCTTCCAGCTCCTAGCATCTCGCTAGGCCGCTTTGGTTTTCAGTCCGGCAATGGCCGAATCTGTTTCAAGCTGAAAATCAAAAAACGTTGATTGGCGGCTTTCGCTAGTAGCCGGAGGCTAGTAGCTGGACGCTGCCGTCAGTAAATCTCGCACAGCAACTCGCCGCCGACGCCTTCCTTGCGCGCCTGCCGGCCGGTCATTACGCCTCGCGGCGTGGTCAGGATGTTGATTCCCATTCCTCCCAGCACGCGGGGAATCTCAGATCGCCGTACATACACACGGCATCCCGGACGCGAAACGCGCTCCGCCTTGGAGATGGCCGCTTCATTATTCGAGCCATACTTCAGGTAAATCCGGATGATCTTGTGACCCTCTTCTTCCGTCGCCTTGAAATTGGAGATGTAGCCCTCTTCTTTCAGAATACGGGCGATCTCGAGCTTCAAGCGCGACGCCGGCACGTCCACCTTCTGGTGCCGGGCCTGGAGTGCGTTTCGCACTCGCGTCAACATGTCTGCGACCGGATCGGTCAACCTCATCGTTTGCGTCTCCTTCAGCCACCCGTTCGCTCCGCGTCCTGCGGAGAACCTGCAGCGGCTTGACTTCTGTTGTTGGTCGTTCCTGGCCGATGGCTTTTGCCAACGGCCCGGCCAACGCCGTTTACCAGGACGATTTCGAAACCCCGGGAATCTCCCCGCGCAACGCCAGCTGCCGGAAGCACAGCCGGCAGATCCCGAACTTGCGCAGAAATCCTCGCGGACGTCCACAGAACTTGCAGCGGTTGTGCTTGCGGGTCGAAAACTTGGGTTTACGGGGCTTGTCCTGGTGCAACCCGACGCCGTCTTTCACTCGTTTTGCTGTAGTCGCCATTCAATTCCTTCGTGAAACTTGAAACTCCAAATTTGAATTTCGCTTTATGCCCGGAACGGCATTCCCATGTGCTTCAGCAACGACCGCGCCTGATTATCGGTTTGCGCCGTCGTCACAATCGTGACATTCATGCCCTTCAGTTTGTCCACCTTCTCGTACGAGATCTCCGGGAAAATCAGTTGGTCGTGCAGCCCGATCGTATAGTTCCCGCGCCCATCGAAGGCTTTGGTCGAAACTCCACGGAAATCGCGCACGCGCGGCAGTACGATATTCACCAGGCGATCGAAAAATTCGTACATGCGATCTCCGCGCAGCGTCACCATCGCGCCGATGGACTGCCCCTGGCGTACTTTGAATGCCGCAATCGACTTCTTCGCGCGCGTGACCACAGGCTTCTGCCCGGTGATCTGCC
>JASLEQ010000495.1 GCA_030151135.1 Candidatus Sulfotelmatobacter sp.
TCGAAGCGGTTCTCGCTGGAGGGTACGACCGCCCTGATTCCCCTGGTCGACGAGGTCATTGATACCGCATCGCGACTGGGCGGGGTCGAGCTGGTAATGGGAATGAGTCACCGTGGACGGCTCAACGTTATCGCGCATGTGGCGAAGCGCCCGCCGGCGGAAATTTTTGCGGGATTCGAAGATGTCGATCCGCGCAGCGTGCTCGGCTCCGGAGACGTGAAGTATCACATGGGCGCGACTGGGGAATACGCGACGAAAAGCGGCGGGACGGTTCATATCCACCTGGTCTCGAACCCGAGCCATCTTGAGGCCGTCGATCCGGTCACTGTTGGGCGCACGCGCGCGAAGCAAGATCGGACTGGCGAAGGAGGCCGCGAAAAATACGTTCCGCTCCTGGTCCACGGCGATGCGGCTTTCGCCGGGCAGGGAATTCTGGCGGAGACGATGAACTTTGCCGATCTGCCGGGATATACCGTTGGCGGCACGATTCACGTCGTGGTCAATAATCTTCTCGGGTTTACCACGAGCTACACGGAAGAGCATTCAACGCGGTTTGCGGCATGTATTGCGCGCCGGCAGTCGATTCCGATCTTCCACGTTAACGCCGAAGATGTGGATGCCGTCGTCCGCGTAGCGCGCTTGGCTACTGAATTCCGATACGAATTCGGAACCGACGTTGTGATCGATTTGATCGGCTACCGCCGGCATGGACATAGCGAAGTTGATGATCCGACGATCACGCAGCCGCTGCTCTACAAGAAGATCAAAGATCATCCGCCGCTCTGGGAGATTTACGCTGACGACATAGGCGTAGCCGACGCCCAGGCAAAGGCCGATGCAATCAAAGCCGAATTCGAGGCGGCACAAAAGGATGTCCGCAGCATCAAGCGCAAGCCGCTGTTGCGAGAGCTGCCGAAATATTGGGACAAGTATTTTGGCGGGCTCCATCGCGACGAATATGAAGTAGAAACTGGACTCTCGCCGGATGAGATTTCAGAGCTGACAGCCCGCCTCACCACGTATCCGGATGGCTTCCATATCCACCCGAAGGTGAAGAAGTTGCTTGAGCAGCGCTCCGAGATGGGACAAGGCAAGCGGCCCGTCGACTATGGCATGGCGGAAGCGCTGGCATTTGCGAGCCTGGTGAAGACGGGAACGCACGTGCGCATGTCGGGGCAGGACTCCCGGCGCGGAACTTTCAACCAGCGCCATTCTGTATTGATTGACATTGAGAACGAGAACGAATATGTGCCGCTCGAAAATATCGCGGCGGACCAGGCCCGCTGCGAAATTTATAATTCGACGCTCTCCGAAGCCGGAGTGCTCGGTTTCGAGTACGGATACAGCCGCGACTATCCGGAATCGCTGGTTCTGTGGGAAGCCCAGTTTGGCGATTTCGTGAACGTCGCGCAGGCCATCATTGATCAGTTCATCAGCGCCGGGGAAGCGAAGTGGAACCTGCTTTCGGGACTGGTGATGCTGCTTCCGCACGGCTACGAAGGGCAAGGGCCGGAACACTCGAGCGCGAGGATTGAGCGGTTCATCCAACTGGCGGCGAAGCACAACATACAGATCGCACAGCCCTCGAATGCGGCGCAATATTTCCATCTTCTGCGGCGGCAGGCGTTGCGCCACTGGCGCAAGCCGCTGATCGTGTTCACGCCAAAGAGCATGCTGCGGCATCCCGACGCCAGTTCTCCAATTGAAGATTTCACGCACAAGAGTTTCCTGAACGTGCTACCCGACACCAGCGTCGGTGAGGCAGAACGTGTGCTGATCTGTACAGGGAAAATCGGGCACGAACTTCAGGCCGAACGCAAGAAGAGGAAAGACACGAGCACTGCGATCGTATTCCTGGAGCAAATGTATCCGTTTCCGGAGCAAGAACTTGTCGCCGAACTCGATCGCCACGGGAAAACCGGCGACATCGTGTGGGTGCAGGAAGAGCCGGCGAACATGGGAGCGATGTTCAACATGCTGCCGCGGCTGAAGCGCATTGCGGGCGAGCGGCATGTTCTCAGCGTGAAGCGGAGTTCCGGCGCCAGCCCGGCAACCGGAAGCGCCAAGGCCCACGAGGTCGAACAGAAGACGCTGCTGACACTGGCGTTCACGATCAAGTGACATGGAGCGGCGGAAGGCTTTGGCTCCGCCGCGCATCATCGGATGCTAAGCTAGCTGTCCGACACCATGCCCGCGCATCATCCACCCCTCCGCATCGCGATCGATACCGGAGGCACCTTCACCGACTGCATCTGGATTGATCCGAGGTCTCGCCGGTTGGCGATGCTGAAGGTCTTCTCTACCCCTGCCGATCCGTCGGAAGCGATTGTTTCTGCTCTGAAAAAGATCGCTCCTGACGGCGATTTCATCCTGCTGCACGGCACTACCGTCGGCACGAACACGCTGCTGGAACGCAAGGGCGCCCGCACTGCTTTGGTAACGACGGAAGGCTTCGAAGATGCGATTGAGATCGGGCGCCAGGCCAGGCCAAAGCTGTACGACTTTTTCTTCGAGCGGGTTGAGCCACTCGTCGCGAAGGAATTGCGCTTCGGGATCAACGAGCGGACTGCCGCGAACGGGGAAATTCTCGCGGCGCCCGATCGCGCAGGATTGGCCCGGCTCGCCAGGACCGTCAAAGCGGCGAATCCGCAATCGATCGCCATTTCGCTGCTGTTTTCTTTCGCCAATCCCAGGAATGAACAAGCCGTAGGCGACGCGCTGAAAACCTCGCCTGCGCCACTCTCGATCTCACATGAGATCCTGCCGGAATTCCGGGAGTACGAGCGCACGTCCACGGTGGTGATCAATGCGTATCTCCAACCGGTGATGCAGACTTATCTGGAGAATCTGAGCTCCCGCTCAGCGCCGGTGCGTCGCAAAACGGGGAAGGCGGAACCGGAAGCGGCCCGTCGAATTTTCGTCATGCAATCTTCGGGCGGGATCACCTCGCTTGCGACTGCATCGCGCGAACCGGTGCGCACCGTGCTCTCGGGCCCCGCCGGGGGCGTTGTCGGCGCACTCGATACCGCCCGCGCCAGCGGATTCGAGAATATTATCGCGTTCGACATGGGAGGCACATCGACTGACGTGGCGCTGGTCGAGGGCGAAATCAAGACTGCGACGGACGCGCAGATCGCCGGATTTCCTGTTGGAGTTCCGATGCTGGATATTCACACAGTCGGCGCTGGTGGAGGTTCGCTCGCCCGCTTTGACGCCGCTGGTGTTCTTCGCGTGGGTCCCGAATCGGCGGGAGCCGATCCCGGCCCCATCTGTTATGGCCGCGGAGTTCAACCGACCGTAACCGACGCGAATCTGATTCTCGGGCGCCTGCGGCCAAGCAAATTTCTTGGCGGCGATTTCACGCTGGATAAGGAACGCGCGCGTGCCATCACGAAGGAATGGCTGAGAAAACAAGGATCAGATTTGTCGGTTGATAAATTCGCGGCAGGAGTGATCCGGGTAGTGAATGTGACCATGGAGAAAGCCATTCGCGTGGTCTCGATCGAGCGCGGCCGCGATCCCCGCCAATTTGCCATTGTCGCCTTTGGTGGAGCGGGAGGGCTGCACGCCGCCGCACTGGCGGAATCCCTCAGCATGCCGCACGTGATTGTTCCGGCATTTCCCGGCGCGCTCTCGGCGCTAGGGATCCTCGCCAGCGACGTGGTCAAAGACTATTCACGCACCGTCCTCTGGCGGGTGAAGAGGGATCTTCCGTACGCGCGGCTCCAACAGGAATTCGCTTCCTTGGAGAAATCCGCGGATACGGATTTTGCTGCTGAAGGCTGGGAAGGGAAGCGCGGACATCTTCGCAGTGTCGACCTTCGCTATCGCGGCCAAGGATATGAGCTCAACCTTCCGCTGACGAAGTCCCTGCTCCGCGCGTTTGAAGAAGAGCACCAACGCCGGTACGGCTACACTCACGCGGATCGGGAAATTGAACTTGTGACGCTGCGCCTGCGAGCTATCGTCAAATCGGAGCGGGTTCGTATCGGAAAATCCCGGGGAGAGCCTGCAGTCCCAGCCGCTAAGGCAACGCCCGGCAAGGGTGGATTACCCGGCGCCCTGGTCCAGTTCGAAGGCAAGAAACTAAGAACGAAGATTTACGACCGGCGAGAACTGGCCACGAATCGGATCTACGCAGGTCCGGCCATCATCACCGAGTACAGTGCGACGACGGTGATTCCGCCGCGCCGCCGTTTCCGAGTCGACGACGCGGCGAACCTGATCATCACGCTGCAATAATCCGCGCCTGCTGTCTTTTGCGAAAACTTTGACCCGGATTGTTAAAATCCGATGAAAATCAGTCTCAACCCGCTCCATCTGGCTACTCAGTACTAGGTGCGCGCTACGGATTCGCCTACAATAAAAGCGTGAAACCCAGCATCTTCGTGGTTGAAGACGATCCGGACATTTCCCGGCTGGTCCGCCATCATCTTGAAAACGAGGGCTTCGTCGTTCGCGTTTACCCCACCGGATCCACGGTTCTCGCCGATGCTGAGCGGCAGCGGCCGTCGCTATTCATTCTCGACATCATGGTTCCCGGTAAGGATGGCCTCGAGATTTGCCGGACGATCCGGCAAACGGCAGGCCTCGCCTCGGTGCCAGTGATTTTTCTAACGGCTAAAAGTAGTGAAGCCGACCGCGTTCTGGGACTTGAACTCGGGGCCGATGACTACATCGCCAAGCCGTTTAGTCCGCGTGAACTGGTAGCGCGGGTGAAAGCAGTGTTGCGGCGCTTTGAACGCCCGTTGCCGCCCAGCCCGCTGAAAGTCGGCGAGATCGAAATCGATCCCTCGGCCATGACATTGACCGTTCGCGGCTCGACGGTTCCGACCACGGCAACCGAGTTCCGCCTGCTCGATTATTTCGCGCGGCACAAAGGGCGGGTCTTTAGCCGCGATCACTTGCTGGATTCTGTGTGGCGCGACACCGCTTATGTGACGCCGCGCTCGGTGGACGTATATGTTCGCCGCATTCGCGAGAAGATTGAACCGGACCCGGAGAATCCGCGTTATCTGAAGACGGTTCGTGGCGCCGGTTACCGCTTTGAATCCCCGAAGTGAATCACACAGGAGCATAGTCATCGCCAAGAAGAAACGGGAACTCCGCGGTATCGCACGCTCCCTATTCTGCTTTTGTAGGCCTTCGTTACTTCGTGGGCATTGCCGATTGTGAACGCGTAAGATACTGGGAAAATGAAGAACCGCATCTTCTTCAAGCTGCTCGCCGTTTTCCTGATCGTCATCGCGGTGACGGCCATGATTCTCGATGTAATGATCGGGGGCGCATGGGAAGCCTCTCTCCGCGCGGAGATTGAGCGCAACCTGACGCAGAAGACTCTGCTGTTCGCGCATCGTGTCGACATCGATAAAATCCATTCCCTCGCTGAAATCGTATCGCAGGAAAGCCTTGCCGCCGGCGCCCGGGCCACGATCATCGATTCGTCGGGCAAAGTGCTGGCTGATTCGGAGGGCAATCCTTCGAGTATGGAAAATCACGCCATGCGCGCGGAATTCAAGGCGGCACTTTCTGGAAAAACCGGCGAAAATGAACGGTTGAGCGCCACGCTGGGCGTTCCGTTTTTGTATGTGGCGGCTCCGATTTCAGGCGGCGCGGTGCGCCTGGCGTATCCGTTGTCAGAGGTGGAGGCGGTGCAGGCGCAGGTTCGCCGGCGGCTTCTGTGGGGATCGCTGGTGGCTTTCTTTGTGGCGATGCTGATCGCCGGGGCCGCGTCGGTGTGGATCTCAAGGCGGCTGCAGCGAATCGTCGACGTTGCCTCGCGCATTGAGCGAGGAGATTTGCGCGCCAGAGTTGACGACTACACGACGGATGAAATCGGCCGCGTTGCCGCCGCCATCGACAAGGGAGCCGAGCAGGTGGAACGCAGCTTTGCCGCCGTTCGCTCCAGCCAGCGCCAGCTCGAAACGCTGCTCAACAGCATGCAAGACGCCGTGATTGCGGTCAGCGCAGACGGCCTGGTGCGCTGGGCCAATCAGCCCATGGACCGGCTTGTACCGCAGCGGTCGCGGCTTAATGCTCCGGTGGTGGAGACCATTCGCGATCCCGATTTTCTGGGTACGGTGAAAGCGGCCACCAGCAGCAAGGAGGTGCGCACCTCCCGAGCCACTTCGATCGTTCCAGGACGAGCCTTTGACGTGACGGCCGCGCCGCTGCCCGATGGCGGCATCGTAGCGGTGCTTCGCGATTTGACAGAAACGGAACGAGTGGAAAAAACCCGCCGCGACTTTATCGCGAACGTGTCTCACGAACTCCGGACGCCGCTGACTTCGATCCAGGGTTACACGGAGACGCTGCTCGATACGATTCCCGACAACTCCGGGTCGACGCGCGAATTTCTGGAAATCATCCGCAAGAATACGGTGCGGATGGCGCGCCTGACAGAGGACCTGCTCACGCTGGCCCGGGTGGAGTCCGGGGAAACGCGCTTCGAAACGGAGCCCGTGCCTCCCGTTGAACTTCTGCATGATGCCGAAGAGAGTTTTCGCGAAATTGCCCGCGGGCAGGGTGTCGATCTCCAGATCATGGATTCGCAAAACGGCAACCGTTCCATCGAATCATTGCCTCTGGTACTCGCGGATCGCGAGGCGATCCATCAGGTCTTTTCAAATCTTATCGACAACGCAATGAAGTACGGCCGCACTGGCGGAAGAATCCAGTTGGGCGCCCAGTTTGTGGAAGCGTCGGGCGCCGGCAGGCCACGGGGCATCGAATTTTACGTTCGCGATTACGGCGCCGGGATCTCGTCGGAACATTTGCCCCGCCTGTTCGAGCGCTTCTACCGAGTGGATAAAGCCCGTTCCCGGGAATCTGGAGGGACCGGCCTCGGACTCGCGATCGCCAAACACATCATGCGCGCTCATGGAGGCTCCATTCGCGCCGAAAGCGAACTCAACCACGGCAGCACGTTCTTGTTCACACTACCTACGGCCTAGCGTCAGGCAGCGCTCGGTGCGAATTCCGGCTGACATATGAATCAAACGAAGCCGTAGTGTTTCCGTTATGGCGTGCCGCGATTCGTATCTTTCAGATTGACTGAAATTTGGAAGCTGACTTGAAGTGATTCACTGGATGTTATTAACTATTCTTAAATCAGGTCGAAGCGCCGGGACTCGAGAATCTCCGTAAAATTCACAGGGTATTAACCCCCGGCGTGCAGGGAGCGATCTATGCTTGGGCGTTGGCAATCCCATCTCAGAACCGGCAGAGCATTGGCGGCGGTCCCACACGGTCTGCTCGTCGTCCCCACTCTCCTCCGGCGGATACGGTCATGAGTACAGCCATAAAAAGTCCGAACCCGGAACCGGCTCATCATTACATCGTGCGTCGCACGGTGGAAGCGTGTCACATGGCCAAAGAAGATGCTGGGGCAGCCGCGGAGGGTATCGCGACCGGCTCCAATGCGCTGCTGAATTCTTTGCGGCAGCGGGAGCGTGAACTCGATACGCTCGATGCGGAAATTGATAACGGGGTTACGACGGCGATCACAGAAGTCGCGCCCGCCGAGGCCCGCGAACTGCTCGCCTGCATGAAATTCATGATCGGCCTGGAGCGCATTGGAGATCTCCTGCTCAGTTTCGGCAGCAGCGCCCAAGCCGCGGCCGGACGCATTGATTCGGAAGATACCCGCGACCTGACGCAGATGGCAACGCTGCTCGAGAAAATGCTTACCGACTGCGCGGATGCTTTCTCGGGGCGTGAGGTCAGCAAAGCGGTCGAAGTATTGCGCGCCGATGCCGAGATGGACCGTCTGCGTAATCTCATCTTCCTGCGCCACATCGAGAATCCCGAAAATATTCACCGCCAGGCGAGCCTACAGGTCATCTTCATGACCCAGTCTCTGGAGCGTGCCGGAGATCACGCCAAGAACCTTGCCGAAGAAGTCTGCCACTTTGTCAGTGGACGCCCTGTCCGGCATGTCCTGATTGCATACGACAAGCCGGTCGAGCAGATGTTCATCGACTACCTGCGGCGACGCGATCACAAAGGATAGCCGGCTGAAGTTTCTCAGCTATTTCCCGTATTTGTAGGAAAACTCGTACGTGCCCGAGGCGGCATCGAGCACAACCGCATTCTGTTCTTGCCGGGCGTTGGAGATTCCCCTGTCTGATTGCAGCGCGTTTCCACCCTCGCTGACATCCTGAAGTTGCGCACCGGGCAGACGCACGGAAGATGTAGTATTCGCCGGAATTTCTATTTTCACGGTCATCACACCGTCCTTCACTTCCCACGCGGACGCTACCTGACCATACATGCTGTGGAGCGAAGCCTTGGTCGATGTCAGTCCTCCGCCGGGATGCGGTTGAATCAGCACGTGCTTGTATCCGGGCTCTGCGGGATCAATTTCAATTCCGGCAATGACCCGGTACATCCACTCGCCGATGGCGCCGTAAGCATAGTGATTGAACGAATTCATGCCTTTGTCCTGAAAAGAACCATCCGGCCGGATTCCATCCCAGCGTTCCCAAATCGTGGTCGCGTCCTTCGTAATCGGATATAGCCATGACGGATATTCGGTCCGGTTCAGCAGCATGTACGCTTCGTCATAGTAGCCATAATCGCTCAGCGCTTTGCACAGGACCGGCGTTCCCAGAAATCCGGTTGTGAGATGTCCGAAGTGCCGTACGTCTTCGGCGAGCCTTTCGGCAGCTTGCTTGCGCAGCGATTCCGGCAGGAGGTCGAAGGCGAGCGCCAAAGCGTAGGCGGTTTGCGTATTCGAGGCGAGTCTTCCATTCGGAGTCATGAATTCATTCTGGAATGCTGCTCGAATGTGAGCGAGCAAGTCCGCATATTCGGCGGCGTCTTCCTTTTTGCCCAGAACTTCTGCGGTTTGCCGCAGCAGGTCGGTGGAGCGCGCAAAATATGCGGTCTGGATGAAGTCTTTGTCCGTGGTCGCCCCTGGATAATCGGACTGCGTGGTTGCAAATGCCAGCCAATCGCCAAAGCTGAATCCGCTGCTCCAGATGTAGCGGTCTCCCGCCTGCTTTCGCATGTACTCGACCCAGGCTTTCATGCTGGGATATTGCTGCTCCAGGATGCGGCGGTCGCCATACGATAGATATACGGTCCACGGAACGACCGTGGCGACATCAGCCCATCCCGCCGATGCCGATTCTCCCTTGCGCGTACGGTGGCTGAGTACGTTGGGAATCACGTAGGGCACAGCGCCATCGTCCTCCTGGTCGAGGGACAAGTCTTTCAGCCATTTGGTATAGAACGCAGACGAGTCGTGATTGAAGCAGGCGGTACGCGCGAAGACCTCCGCATCTCCCGTCCAACCCAGGCGTTCATCGCGCTGCGGGCAATCCGTCGGGACGTCGAGGAAATTTCCTTTTTGCCCCCAGACGATGTTGTGCTGAAGCTTGTTCAGCATGGCATTGGAAGTCTCAAATGTGCTTGTCGGCGGGATCGCGGAATGTACCACCACGCCGGTAAAGGCGTCGAGCGATAAATCGCCCGGCCATCCATCCACGTCGACATAGCGGAAACCATGAAATGTGAAGTGCGGCTCGAATGTCTCCAGGCCTCCACCTTTTGTGGTGTAGCGATCGGTGGCTTTCGCGCTGCGAAGATTTTCCGTATAGAAGTTTCCTTTGCTATCGAGGACCTCGGCATGGCGGAGTGTGATTGTTGTTCCAGGTGGAGCGCTCACCTGCATCCGAATCCAGCCGACCATGTTTTGTCCCATGTCGAGCACGGTGTCGCCTTCGGGCGTCTTGATTATTTTTATGGGCTTGATTTCCTCGATGGCGCGGACGGGTGGCCCCTCAGGCGCGACCAACCTGGCGCTGGAGTCGACTAGCGTCACACCGGACCAGTCTTTGTCGTCGTAGTTGCTGTCGCTCCATCCAGCGCGCTCCAGGCGAGCATCATAGGTCTCGCCGTTGTAGATGTCGGAGCTGAGGATTGGCCCGGTCGCCGACTTCCAGCCCTCATCGCTGGCGACAACTTCCTCTGATCCATTTTTGTAAGTGATCACCAGTTGCGCCAGCAAAGCGACTTGTTTGCCGTACGTATTGCGATTGTGTTCAAAGCCAAGATTTCCTCGAAACCAGCCATCCCCGAGAGTGGCGCCAATCGCGTTCTTGCCGGCCTTCAGCCATTCTCCGACGTCATACGCCTGGTATTGATAGCGGTAGTCATAGGCAGTCCATCCGGGCGTGAAGTACTGGTTCCCAACGCGCTTGCCATTGATCTGAATCTCGTACAAACCCATCGCCGAGACGTAGAGCCGCGCCTTCACAATGTTCTTCTTCACGTCGAAAGTGCGCCGCAGCATGGGTGAGGGATTGCTGATCTCCGTATCTTCTTTCAGGTTGGGCGTGATCCACTTCGCTTTCCAATCGGTAGGTGAGAGCAGTCCCATTTCCCAGTACGCGGGTTCGCTCCAGCCGGAGTCGCGGCCCTGGTTGTCCCAGACTTCGACCTGCCAGTAGTAGCGCTGTCCACTCTTCAGCGCAGGTCCTTCGTATGCAAGATGAATGGAGACATCAGAGTTCTTTTTGCCTGAATCCCAGATCAGCTTTTTCCTGCTGAGATCGGCAGTGGATGCCGCGACGCGCAGTTCGTACGCCGTCTGCAGCGTGCCCCGCTCGGTGGAAACGAGTTCCCAACTCATCCGCGGGCTGGTGATGTCAATTCCTACGGGATTTACTTTGTACTCACAGCGCAGGTTGGTGACCGATAGCGGCGTTGCGGCAAAACTGAAAGGCGCGCTGATTAAAAGGACAAACAGGCAGGCGATGAACACCCGACGCATGAGGACCTCCGGACGCTGAGAAAGTGATTCTTATGAACGGGGAATCATTGCACATCTTCGTTGCGAAGGAAATGCCCAGAGGCGCGCTCGCGTTGTGCTAGGCACATTCAGAAAAAGTGGTGCCTTTCTCTTCTGCAGGCCTCACGGTGGGACGGTCGGTTTGACGTTCCCCTCTGCGGATCAGAACGATCGCGCCAAGAATCGCCACTGACGCCAGCAACACACGGAGTGTGAGAGGCTCAGAAGCCAGGAGCCATCCCAAAAGCACTGCGACTACAGGATTCGCGTAGGTATGCGTAGCAACCAGCGTGGGAGGACAGCGCTGCAGCAGCCAGGTGTATGCGGTGAAGGCTACGATCGATCCAAAGAAAATCAGAAACGCCAAGCCCCCGATAGATTTCAAAGAAATGGCAGACCAGCGTAGATCGTGAAATTCACCGGTCAATCCCGCCGCAATCAGAAGCATCACTGCCCCGCATACCAGTGGCACTGCGGTGCGTGCTAAGGCATCGGTGGGAAGTTTGAGTTTTGGGGAAATCACGACGCCTGCGGCCCACGACAATGATCCCAGCAAAACCGCAAGCATTCCGATCAGGGTCGCATCTTTCGACAGGAGTTCCGCACCGGTGAGGATCGCAACACCTGCGACGCCGAATGCGAGGCCCAGAGCGCTAAGCCGGCTGATCTTTTGCTGACCGCTCATCCACGCCAGCACCAGGATGAACATTGGTTCCGTGGCGATCAGGAGCGCGGCGAGGCCGGAGGCGACGTGTTGCTCCGCCCAGTGCAGCGATCCGTGGCCGATGAGGAAAAAGAGCGCGCCAAGTACGATTCCCGCGCCCCAGTGCTCGCGTCGCGGACGGTATCCGCGAGCACAGGCCCATGCCAACAGAATGCTGCCAGCGACGGAGTGACGAATGCCTGCGGTGACGAGCGGCGGAATCGTCTCCACTGCATAACGAATCGCGAGATAGGTAGAGCCCCAAACCAGATAGATGGCAATGAAAGCGAGAGCTACCTTGATGGATTCGCGGCTGTTGTTTGCCATCGCATTTTGTTTGGGCACCATCACCGGTCAATCTCCTATATGTACCATCTTCGTTTTGGAGGCCTGTCGGCTGCCGATCAAGGCCAGCATTAGCGAAAAGCTATCGTCGCGACTAGTCTAACCTCCAAAACTACTTTCATAAGTTAGGTTGTATACTAGGGCCCGGCCGCTAACTTGTCAATACGGTTTTGATGGTTAGATAATAAGGCTACGACCGGAGGACGCAATCGACCCTGATCACACTAAGCGGAGACGATCTCCCCAGTTTGACCTGACCGGCGGAGCGGCGTGTCTGGACTTCGTGAACACGCTCGATGATCGCTTCAGCAGTGAGCCGAAAGAGTTGTTGAAGAGCTACATCGACCTGGCGCGCTTCGGCGAAGACACGGGAGTCGTCAGCCATCAGCAGGCGGATCACCTGTTCGCATGGAGCCAGCAACGCAAGGAAGAAGCGCAGCAGGCACTCGAATCAGCAATTGAACTGCGCGAG
>JASLEQ010000535.1 GCA_030151135.1 Candidatus Sulfotelmatobacter sp.
AGCTTGAACCGCGAGGAACTTGTCCAGCTATTGTATCCCCGCCACGCCATCCGGTTGTTGGGAAAATTCACGGAACCGGGGAAATCATTTTGGTTCCACTTGTCGGCAGCTCCTTACAGCCCCTTCCATAGAAGCTCCACCGTGAGAAACCTTCGCTCGCCATGAGAACGCCTTTGCACTAAGAACACCGAATTCCCGCCTCCTATCAGGTACAATCGAAAATTTATGCTGCGCTACTTCACTGCCGGAGAATCGCACGGCGAGGCCCTCGTCGCCTTTTTATCCGGACTTCCGGCCGGGGTCAAAGTCGACCAGACCTTCCTCGATCGCGAACTTTGGCGTCGCCAGCAAGGTTACGGACGCGGCGGCCGCATGAAGATTGAGACCGACACAGCACATATCCTTTCCGGTGTGCGCCACGGTATCACCATCGGCTCCCCCATCTCCATCGAGATCGCCAATCGTGACTGGAAAAACTGGCAGGAAGCCCTCCCCACCGGCGAAGGCGATCCCGCCAAGCACAAGAGCGTCAAATCTCCGCGTCCGGGCCACGCCGACCTCGCCGGGGCCCTCAAATACAATTTTCCTGAGGCTCGCTACATCCTCGAGCGCGCTTCCGCCCGCGAATCCGCAGCCCGCGTCGCCATTGGCGCCATCGCCAAACATTTCCTGTGCGCTCTCGGGATCGAAGTCTTAAGCCACGTAGTTACGACCGGAAGCGTGAGCGTAACCGGACAGGTGCCCTGGGAAAAAATTCAGCCGCTTCACGATCGCACCGAGATCCTTCTTAATTGCGCCGAACCGGAAATTGAACAGCGCATGAAAGATGAAGTAGACAAGGTCCTCAAAACTGGAGACACCGTCGGCGGCGTCTTTGAGGTCGTCGCGCACAACGTCCCGCCTGGTCTCGGCACCTATGCGCAATGGGACGAGCGACTTGACGCCCTACTGGCCTCCGCCGTCATGTCGCTGCAGGCCGTTAAAGCCGTCGAAATCGGCTCAGGCGTTGCCGCCGCTTTCACGCCAGGCTCCCAGGTCCACGACGAAATCGGATACAGCGCCGCTGACGGATTCACCGCCTTTTCTCGCACGCACAACAATGCCGGCGGCATCGAGGGCGGTATCTCCAATGGGGAAGAAATACGAGTACGCGGATACCTGAAGCCGATCTCAACATTACGTCGTCCTTTACAGTCGGTGGATTTTTCGACTCGTGAGCCCGTGAAGGCTGCCTACGAACGCTCCGACGTCTGCGTTGTTCCCGCCGCCGGCGTTGCTGCCGAGGCCATGGTTGCCCTCACGCTCGCTCGTTGCGCGCTCGATAAATTTGGTGGTGATTCCATGACCGAAACCCTGCGCAATTTCCAGGGATACTGTCAGCAACTCAAAAATTACTGATGATTTATCCCATCGTTAAATTTGGCAATCCGGTGCTGGAAAAACCAGCCGACAAAGTTACGGTCTTCGACGACGAACTGCAGAAGCTTCTCGATGACATGTTCGAGTCGATGTACGAAGCTCACGGCGTCGGACTCGCCGCGCCCCAAATCGGCATATCGCGCCGTATCGCCGTCATCGACGTCACCTTCAAAGAAGATCCCAACGCCAAACTCGTCCTCGTCAATCCAGAAATCATTCACACCGAAGGCAAACAAACTCAGAGTGAAGGCTGTCTCAGCATTCCGGACTTTCGCGAAAATGTCTCGCGGCCCAACAAAGTGACGGTCCGCGCCCAGGATGCAAAAGGGGAATGGTACGAAAAAACGGGAGAAGAATTACTGGCTCGCGCCTTCCTCCACGAAACTGATCACCTCAACGGCAAGCTTTATATGAGCCATCTCAGTGCCCTGAAGCGCGACTTGATGAAACGCAAGATTAGAAAGATGATGAAAGCGGGAGAATGGTAAACCCCGGCGGCATCGCCCCTCTCACGACCATGTACGACAAAATCCTGGTCACACTCGACGGCACCTCCAGCGATCGCGCCATCATTGAACACGTCAAGCATCTGGCCAAACTCGCTCACAGCCGCATCGTTCTTCTCCATGTTGCCGACGGATGGGCCGCCCGCACCTACGGCCCGGATGCAGTCAGCCGGGAAATCGTCGAAGACACTGCCTACCTCCACAAAGTCCAGGTCGAGATGGAGGCCGAAAATATTCCAACGGATGCCGAGCTTGCCTATGGTGAGCCCGCCGATCAGATCATCAAGTGGATCGAAAATAAGGGCTGTGATCTCGTTGCCATGAGTACTCACGGACATCGCTTCCTCGCAGACTTATTCCTCGGCACAACCGCCAGCAAAGTCCAGCATCGCATCAGCGTGCCCGTTCTCCTCCTGCGCGCCCGCTAGCTGGCCAGTCAGGCTATGTAACGGGCCGACCCGACGCCCAGAGCGAAGCCGATCGTCCCTCTCTTCGACCTCGCGCAACCAGCACAGGACGTACAATTCTCAAGGCATGCCCGTCTCCCCAGCCCGCGCTGCAGCCTTCGAAATTCTTCTCCGGGTCGACCGCGAGTCCTCCTACGCAAACGAACTCCTGCATGCGAAAACTTTTCAGAGCCTCTCCACCCAGGATCACGCCCTCGCCACCGAACTCGTCATGGGAGTTCTTCGCTGGCGTTCCAGCCTCGACTCCCGAATTGCGCAGGCATCTTCTCAGCCGCTTAAGAAACTCGACCCCGAAATCCTGATTGCCCTGCGTTTGGCAATCTACCAATTCCGCCACCTCACCAGAATTCCGCAACGCGCCGCACTTCACGAAAGTGTCGAACTCGTAAAGCGCGCCCGCAAAAAGTCCGCAGCTCCTTTTGTGAACGCAGTCCTGAGAAAGCTCTTGCAAGAAGCTCCCGGCGAACCGACGTGTGCTTTAGAGCCTTTCATGGGTGATGGTCTTACTTTCCAAGATCTTGCTGCATCGTGCGCCCACCCTCCATGGCTCGTCGAGCGATGGGAAAGAGAATACGGTCTTGAAGCTGCCGTCAGCATCTGTGCCCATGATCAATCCATCCCAACTGCGGCTCTCCGCCTTCGAACTCCCAATGTGGAAGGCGACCTGGCAAAGCAGGGAATTCAACTTCAACCGGGATCGCTCCTCTTTTCGGCCCGTCGTGTCGCCTCCGGTGAGATCACGCAAACAGGCGCCATCCGCAACAAAGAAGCGATTCTCCAGGACGAAGCTTCTCAATTGGTCGCTGCTTTAATCGGCCGAATCGAGACGAAGCAGGCCCGCATCCTGGATTGCTGCGCCGCCCCTGGAGGCAAGACACTGGCAATCGCAGACACGAATCCGAATGCCGAAATCACGGCTGTCGAAATTCATCCGCATCGCGCCCGCCTCATGCAGAAACTTTGGGGCGCGAGCGAGCGCCAGATCAAGACGGTCGTGGCCGACGCCCGCACCCTCGCACCGTCAGACCCTTACGATCGGGTCCTCGCCGACGTGCCCTGCTCCGGTACCGGCACACTCGCTCGCAATCCTGAAATCAAATGGCGCCTTAAGCCCGACGACCTCGGCGAGTTGCAAGAACGCCAGCGAGCAATCCTGCGCTCCGCCCTTAGGCATCTCGCGCCCGGCGGGCGCCTCGTCTATTCCACGTGTTCCTTGGAAAAAGAAGAGAACGAAGCCGTGATTGAGCAAGCCCTGGCTGAAGATAATTCCGTTCGCGTGCTCAACTGCGCAGAAGAATTAAAGAGGCTCAAACAAGAGGGCGAACTTGTCTGGCCCGACATCGAGTCCCTCACGCGCGGCCCTTATCTCCGCACCATTCCCGGCGTCCATCCGTGCGACGGCTTCTTCGCCGCCATCCTGAAAAAGAAAGGAGAAGAATAAATATTAGAATCGCATCCCGAGTCAGGCCGTAACTCCGCGAAGCTTAAGTCCCGGAACAGTCAAAGGATTGTTCTGGCGCCCAGGTCGAAGGGACCCTAACAAGACGAACGAACTCAACCGCAGCAGCAACTCCCGCCGAAGTAAGATCCGCGACTTCCGCGGAGAAGAAGTCACTTCACCTCAAAACTAACGCTAGCCCCCAACACCACTTTCTGTCCGGCCACCGGCGCCTGCGCAACGATAATGCTCGCCGGGGAAGGCTGCACCGGGGGAGCCGGAACCGTTCCACCAGCCTGATCCGCACTCTCCACAATCGATGCCACGCTTACATTCCCCAGCCTGAATCCGGAATCCTGCAAAGTCCGGCTCACCGTCCCCAGCGGCTGCCCGATAAAACTCGGCATGACGAATGCCTCCGGACTCGCCGTCGCCGTCACCAATAAACTGATCTTCGGCGCCACCAGTTCTGTCGCATTTGCCGTCGGACTCTGCGCCAGCACCTGGTCCGCCGGAATCCCTTCCGTCTCTACCGCCGCCATTGACGCCATGTCCAACCCGCGTCGCCGGATATTCAACTCCGCTGCATGTTCGCTTTGCCCTGTAACATCCGGAATCGCGACCCGCGTCGGTCCCAAACTCTGCGCCACCCGTACTTGCCATCCGCGTCGAACCTTCGTTCCCTTCAGCGGCAATTGCGACATGATCCGGCCTTCCGGAACTTGCTGGCTGTAATATTGCCGCTCAATTGCCATCTGTAATCCCGCACCAGAAACGCTTCTCTCCGCTTCAGCAGGAGTCATTCCCACCAGCCCCGGAACAGAGACCTCTTGTCCATGAATGGCGAATCGCATCGCGGTCAGCCCCGAAACCATCGCCACGATGATCAGGACCAACGCCAGCACCGCAAATCGAATGAACGTTCTCATCCTGTTAGCCGGATTATATTCCGCGAGTCAGAAAACAGTAGATCCTCTGTCGCGGGAGCTTTGGCCGGAAACCTGCCTTATCAGTCTTCAAGGGCGTCATTGTGCCTTCCACGCGAGAGGTTTCCCATCAGGCGTTAGCATTTCCTTGCAACCGTCAACAGACGTCACGTTCTATCCCTGAGGCCCATACCATGTTTCGCGCCTTGGAGTATCATAGAAACGTGCGACGGTTGTTCTCGCCTGCGGCAGCCCTTTCCAGTCTTATCGGGGTATTCCTGTTTCTGCCGCTCATTTGCCCGGCCCAGGTCAATGCTCCGCATTCTTCGGTGACTTCGCCGGGTGTCGGCGGTCGCGCCGTCAACGGCACCTCTCCAAGCGTAACTTC
Source organism: Candidatus Sulfotelmatobacter sp. (assembly GCA_030151135.1). The sequence goes on from JASLEQ010000535.1 coordinate 5,145, forward strand.
CGTCGGCCCACGCGGGTACGCGCCTCGTGCCTCCGGCCCGAATCATCCCGTTGACGACAGTCATCGGCGCGCGCGCCACGATGGCGGCTATGCGGGCCCCTACTGGTATGCCTATCCGGTCCCTTATTACGTCGACCCGGATGCCTATGGTCCGGAAGAGGAACAGCCGAACGACGAGTCCAACTACCAGGGCGGACCGACCGTCTTCGATCGTCGCGGTGCCGGTGCTGGTTCCTATATCCCGTCCGAACCGAACGCCCCGCCCGCTCATGCCTCTGACGAGGGCGGCCTTCCCACTTCCACACCGGATCCCGCGCCATCTACAACGCTGGTATTTAAAGATGGCCATAAGCTCGATATTGAAAACTATGCCATCGTCGGATCGACACTCTTCGATCTCACTCCGGGACATCCACGGCGTATCCCGCTGACCGACATCGACCTGAACGCCACAAAAAAAGAAAACGATGACCGTGGCGTCAACTTCGATGTGCCCGCATCCCTTGGGAGCTAGTATGACGACCGCCGCCATGCGTCAAACTTTTGCGGTTGCCTTGCTCCTCGCTCTTCCCGCGGCTGCGGCCGCCCAGCGTATGGGCGGGGTGCACTTCGCCGGTGGTACTGCCTTCCACGGCGGACGCTTTGCCCACAGAGGTTATCCGGGCTCTTACTATGCGTCTGGATTTTTCGATCCGTTTTATACCGATTACGCCTCTGGTCCCGAATATGGGACGGACCAGCCGCAGATTGTCGTCCTACAAAATCGGAAACCCACACCCGCCCCTGAACCCACTCCCACTCCCTCGCAACCTCTGATGATCGAGCTCCAGGGCGATCGCTACGTCCAGATTAGCGGCGATCGAACCATCGATTCATCTGCGCCAACAAGGCTGATATCGCGCCCCAACGTTCCGGCACCACAGCCGGCTCCGATTCCAACCGCCGTCTTGGTCTTCCGCGACGGCCATCGTCAACAGGTTTCTGCCTACACCATCGCTGACGGAACGCTCTATGCGAATTCCGACTACGCCACAACTGGGACATGGACTCAGAAAATCGCGCTCTCCGCACTGAATGTCTCAGAAACCGTTGCCGCCAACTCCACTACCGGCCATCCCTTCCAACTCCCGCACTTCCCAAACGAAGTCATCGTTGGCCCATAAACACGGGATTGGATCATGGCTAGGATCCGCCCTGATTTTCCTCGCGCCCTCTCTGCACGTGCTTTACCTCTTTGCCGTAAGATTTGGGTTGCGAAAGGCCAGCTTATCGATCGAAAACGAAACTTATAGCGCTGTATCAAGTCACGCTGCAGCAGCATATGCGGCTTCTGCTCTCCTGACTCTCCTATCCCGCAACCTCAAAATAGGTTTCTCTACAAAGTAGTACGACGCACTCGCCGCCCCAATCGCGGCGATGATTCCGTACCATGCCCGCGCGTGTGTTCCGAATACAAACAACTGCT
>JASLEQ010000601.1 GCA_030151135.1 Candidatus Sulfotelmatobacter sp.
CCGCGCGATTCGTTGCACTGAGTCATCCGAACGCCGCTTGCGTCACCCCAGGCTGGATAGGGCGGGCACAAAGTTAAGCTACTGTACCGACGAAATTCAGGCGGCGTCAAGCAATATAACACTATATATAGTGGGGGGATACGAGATACCGCCCTGTATTGCACAGCCATTGCACCACACGAACAGTCTGGTTGCGGAGAACGATAGGAGGTGGGAAGAACCGCGAGAGCAGAATAAGGCTAACGCAATGCCTTCAGGACTGCAATGGAATTGATCGTTCACGAAAATCGGGAAGGGCACGAGTTCCACTCGAGCCGACCAAGTTTTGGAAAAATCATCGCGCCAGCGCCCGTCGTTTTGTGCGACAGGGTGGGAAATCCCGCGCGGCCGACATCGTCGTGGAAGAGCGGCCCTTTAGGGCCGCGTAAGAACGAAACAAAGAAAACAACGCCGCTCTGCCGAAGGCCGCCGCCAGGCGCAGACCCCACGCTGCGATGCCGCCGCTGGCACCGACCACCGAACATGGTCTGCGCCGCAAGGCCCTAATAAACCGCGCCGCCCGTCTGTGTACTCCTCACGGTTCCCTTGTCCACTGAAAGCGAATACGAACTCCCGTCCGAGCCTCTCCAAGTTCTCAGATCGAACTGAGTCTTACTCGGTGCGTGATACACCGCAAACTCGTGAAAGCTCAGCGGTGTCCCCGCGCGGCAATCCCAACTCTTCTTCTCGACCTGAATAAAATACGCTCCCTTGCCCGACCCAATCACCCGCGACCGACCATCACTCTCCACCAGCACCGCATTCTTCTCATCCACGGCAATCTCCCGCGGATTCTCTGACCATCCGTCTTCCACAATCCGTGCCAGAAACACGAGCGAGCGTCCCATCCGATCGCGTTTGGCAAAATGCGTGTCCGTCAACGTATTCCGCAGCAGACCAATATTCAGGAAATCGCGCCGTATGGTAATGCGTTTCGAATACGGATCGGAAAGCGCCAGAGCGGACGTCAAATTCGGGTCGTCCGGCGCGTCGCCTTGCGACGAATAAATGAACTCCCCGAGAACGGCAAGCCCGGCACTCGTTCCACCAATCGGTTTTCCCGCAGCAACATGCGCATTCAGCGCATCCTGAACGGGTGTTCCTTGCCACCAGTTGATATACCGTGCCTGATCCCCGCCCGCGATAAAAACAACCTCCGCCTGAGAAATGATCTCGGCAATCTTGGGATCATTCGCCGCCTCGCGGCTCGAAATGATCAGCGTCGCCACGGAATTCATTTTACAAAGCGACTGAACGTACGGGTTATAGTCATCATCGCCAGCCGCCCTCAGGATGAGAAAATCCCCGCCCCCGCTTTTCTCGCATAGAAATCGGAAAGCCTCATCAAGGTCCGATCCTCCACCCATCAGCGCGTAGCCAGCCACGGCCTTGGTCATTACGTCTCGGTCGCTCCCAATGCGGATGTACCTGAAGTCTGACGCACCAGCGCTGGTAGGCGCCGCAAGCAGCAAAATAGCCCAAAGCGCGAATGATCTCTTCATCGATGACCTGCCAATCTCTGCCGACCGCTCTCCTGCACCTTGCCCGGCTTGTCCTGTGAGAAACGGAAGCAAAATAATCTCACGGCCTCAACTCATACCTACGGTTCTACTTAGCAGGTTTTCCACACCCCGGTGTGACATCTGACCTTGCGCCCGATAACTAAAAAGAGCCATCCTCGCGTGGGGCGACGAGTAGTCTTCGGGATCACGTAGAGCACATCGAGTCCCACTTTGGAACCATGTTTTCTGAACCGGCAAGCTAAGTCCTTTGGAAACAAGATTTTGCCCGTAAGTTACTGAGCGCCATAGATTACTTCGCAATTTTCTTCTAACTCGATGATTTCAGAGATTCGGGGGGGAGGGGGGTATCCAGGGACGACATGTCCGGATTCCCATTTCGGGAAGAAATTGCCGCGAAAGCGAACTTTCAGCAAAACGAAAAAAGAGCGCCCCGAAAGGCGCTCTCCCGCACTCCCTTGCTTGCTACTGTTCGTACGCCCCGATATTAATCCGCCCGTTGCTGTTCACTCGCGGATTGCCGGCATAATCCACGCTGCCATAAATCGACGTTCCGCTGCCGCAGTAGCCTACGCTGCACGTCAGGCTCGTGCTGCCCGCATTAATCGCCGGAGACCCGGATTGCACATCCAGGTTCGGTGGATTTGAGCTCAGATTTACGAAGAGTGGATTGGCCACCGAAGAGATTCCATCCTCGCCTGAGCCCGACTGATACGCCGCAAACGTTTTATAAGTCGATTTGCCTGCCCAGTCGATCGAAGTGCCCGACACATAACCTGCTGTCGAATAGTAGAGATTCCAGTTCATCGTCGCTGGAGGCGCCGGATAGTTCGTTGTTGGCTTTACGAAACTGTAAATCCACACGTTCTGTGTGCCTGCGTAGACAATGTTGTTCTCGAAGATATTTCCTGACGACGAACCGGAATGATATTGAATCTGGAACTCGGCGCCAGCATTCTTCGTGTTGTTGTTGTACAGCGTGTTATTGACGATCACGACGTGATCGCTGGCACCAACAGTGTTGGAGTAGCCCCCAATGGAAATCCCGACGGTGTTGGCGTCATAGAAAACGTTATTCCGAATCGTGACGTAGC
>JASLEQ010000685.1 GCA_030151135.1 Candidatus Sulfotelmatobacter sp.
TCGCCGAATCCAGGCGTTGAGGGGACAGTATATCGCCCGATTCAGAACTCATATATTCAGATTCAGATGAAGCAGCTGGAAATCATGGTGGCAAGGACCCTTGTTTGTAATCATGGCGTTCAGGCTCCCGCCCGGATGGCCTATCTTCGCGTCATCCGAACAGAAGGTCGGCATCTCTACCACGCGCAGCATGGTTGCACAACGCTAACGTGATGTTTCAGAAAAGGAAATATCTTTGGGCCAACGGGAGAACGCTCAAGGGTTCGCACGTGATTGCGGTGCCATCCACGCGGACCTCGTAGGTCTCAGGATCCACCTCGATTTTTGGCATGGCGCTGTTGTGAATCATGTCTTTCTTGCCGATATCCCGGCAGTTCCGCACGGGCACGATCATACTCTTGAGGTTCAATTTTTCCGCGACACCGCGATCAACAGCAACCTGGGATACAAAGGTGATGCTCGTCACGGCGGGCAACGCGCCAAAACTCCCGAACATTGGCCGGTAAATTACTGGCTGCGGTGTTGGAATGGAGGCGTTCGGATCTCCCATCGCGCTCCACGCAATGAAGCCACCCTTGATTATCATTTCCGGCTTGGCGCCAAAAAAGGCAGGCTTCCACAAGACTAAGTCGGCGAGTTTTCCTGGCTCAATCGAGCCTACTTCGCGGGCGATGCCATGCGTGATCGCAGGATTGATGGTGTATTTCGCGACATAGCGTTTCGCGCGAAAATTATCGTTCCGAGTGGAATCCTCAGAAAGAGGACCACGCTGGACTTTCATCTTGTGTGCGGTTTGCCAGGTTCGAGTCACGACTTCGCCGACGCGTCCCATGGCCTGCGAATCGCTCGATAACATACTCAGCACACCCATGTCGTGAAGAATGTCCTCGGCTGCGATTGTCTCGGGGCGGATGCGACTCTCGGCGAATGCCACGTCTTCCGGAACCTGCGAGTTCAGGTGATGGCAGACCATCAGCATATCCAGGTGCTCGGCGACGGTGTTCGTCGTGTAGGGTCGTGTGGGATTCGTAGAAGAGGGAAGAATGTTCGGGAAGGAAGCGATTCGAATGATATCCGGCGCATGTCCGCCCCCAGCTCCCTCCGTATGGTAGGTATGAATGGTTCGGCCGTGAATGGCTGCGACCGTGTCCTCAAGAAATCCTGCTTCGTTGATGGTGTCGGTATGGATGGCAACTTGAACGTCATAGGAATCTGCAACTCTGAGACACGCGTCGATTGCTGCTGGAGTGCTGCCCCAGTCTTCATGGAGTTTCAATCCGCAGGCGCCAGCCTCAACTTGTTCGGATAAGGGTGGTTCCGTGGCCGCATTGCCTTTTCCGAGAAAACCGAAGTTCATGGGCCACGCATCCGCGGCTTGAAGCATGCGCGCGAGGTTCCACGCGCCGGGGCTGCAAGTCGTTGCGGCCGTGCCCGTAGCCGGCCCTGTTCCTCCGCCGATCATGGTCGTAATGCCATTCGACAAAGCTTCATACACTTGCTGTGGAGAAATGAAGTGAATGTGGCTATCGATTCCACCGGCCGTCAGAATGAGATTTTCGCCCGCGATCACCTCTGTGGCAGCGCCCACGATCAGGTCTGGATCGACGCCATCCATAATGTCGGGATTCCCAGCTTTCCCAAGCTTTACGATTCGACCGTTCTTGATGCCAACATCCGCTTTCACGATGCCCCAATGATCGAGAATGACGGCATTCGTAATCACGAGATCAAGCGCTCCGTTTTCTGCCTCTCGCAAAACGGAGCTACTTTGGGCCATTCCGTCGCGGATGACTTTTCCCCCGCCGAAGGTGATTTCGTCGCCGTAGCGAGCGAAATCCTGTTCGATCTCAATGAACAGTTCGGTGTCGGCGAGGCGGATTCGGTCTCCTTTGGTCGGGCCGTAGAGATCGGCGTACGTGCTGCGGGGAATTTCGAGGCTCATTGTTTCTTTCCTTGTTCGAACAGGAAGCCGGCTTTGCGAGCGTTCTCGAGGGCGGTCTCTCGAGCGCCGGAAGCGTCGAGGCTGCCGGCAACCAGGCCACTGAAACCGTGGACGATACGGTGGCCGGGAAATTCAACCAGCGATACTTCCTTTGCTTCTCCTGGTTCGAAGCGCACCGCTGTGCCGGCTGCAATGTTAAGGCGCATCCCGTATGCGGCCGGTCGATCGAATTGTAAGAACCGGTTCGTTTCAAAGAAGTGAAAATGGCTTCCTACCTGGATGGGGCGGTCGCCGGTGTTCTTCACCAGCAGCCCCTTCGTGGGCCGTCCCGCATTCGCGGTGATTGAATTGGATGATTCGTCGAGCCGGTATTCTCCAGGTTTCATCGGTTCTTCCTTGTGCAAACTCGGTGTCAACAGAAAGGTTCAGCGGATCGGATCATGGACGGTGACAAGTTTTGTGCCGTCGGGAAATGTGGCCTCGACCTGAACTTCATGGATCATCTCGGGCACGCCTTCCATCACCTGGTCGCGGGTAAGAATTCCCGCACCAAAGCTCATGATCTGGGCCACAGTCTTTCCGTCGCGTGCGGCCTCCATAATTTCTGCGGACAAAATGGCCATCGCTTCCACGTAGTTGAGTTTTAAGCCACGAGCCTGGCGTCGACGGGCAACGTCTGCGGCTACGACGATCATCAGCTTTTCCTGTTCGCGAGGAGTTAAGTGCATAGGGATTCGTATTCTAACTTTGCTTTCGAGACACGAATCTCACGTGTCTCTCAATGCATCTTCCGGGGTCGCACGGCGTGGTGGCCATACAAGGCAAATTTTCCCGCGTCCCAAAGGCCGTGCAATCCGGCAATCACATCGCGTCCTTGTTTTGCGAGACACCGGATGGTGAGGCCATGCGCCTTGAGGGTGCTGAAACCCCAAAGAGTTTCATCCAAGGCCTGCAAATCAGAGATTGTCGCTCGCAACTGCCGCTCCAAATCCAACCAGATCTGGGGATCAGCGCCTACCTTGCAGATATAGAAGGTACCGGAATATCGATATCGGCCCATGCGGCCGGGAACGGCCAGTGGCTTTTTTCCAGGTTCGAGCCTGATCCGGTCAATGCTGATGAGTTCATCGTAAGCCAGTATTTGGCTGTGCATCTCGATCCGTTCGAAGGCGAATACTTCATCGCTGGCTTCGCGGCCGGGCGCGAGGATTTCCCACCAAAAGAGTCCTGCGCCGTCGGATAGCCGCACATCAGTGCGCTGATAGAAGTTCGCTCCAGCGAAGGGAATGATCGCATCGGGAACATATTCGAGAACGGCGCTTTCCGCGACTGTGAATTCGTTGTGTTGCCGGGTGGGAGCATTATGCAGCCCGCAACGATAAACGCGTGTCGCACCGGTTGTGGTCAGCTGGGCCTGCGCCCCCTTTCCTACATGCACTTTGAGAGTGAGGTCGTCTCCCCCAAACAAGCCGCCCGAAACATTGAGCAGGTGAGCCAGCGCGGCGTTTTTCTCCGGGTGAAAGGCGCGGAGAACACGAAGTGGCGGCTCCTGGTGACTGAAGGTGAGTGTAGTTTCTCCGAGGGCATTGTCGCGGGCGAAAGCAAGCTGCAGCGACGCGCGCATCCGGTGAGGGCCGGGTTCAACGGTCTCGCCTATTTCGCCTTCCGGTGGTGTGCAGAGCAAGAGCATTTCCGTTGTCAGCTGATGAACAGCCGGGTAAGCAGTTCCGGATGTTCCATGCTTCCCCAGTCCAACATCGGAAGAAAGCCGCTGACATCGTCTGTTGTGGCCTCTGAACTGGATTGGGCGGCTTCGACCATGCTGGGCTTTAAATTCCACAGAATTTGTTGTGCCCTGGTTTGACCGAGAGGCATGAGTCGTTGGCAGGCAGAGATCAGGCCTCCGAGGGATTGGTGAAGATAGGCACGCGCGGCACCGTCCTCATCGAGATTCAATGCCCCGCATACCAACCCGAAAGCGCAGGCATGATGAACGGGTAAATCATCTTGAAACGACGCGGTGCGTGTGAGACGGCGTAGATCGCACACGGCTAGGGCGGATCGGAGAAAATTAGTTCCCAGCAAAGTGCTTGCCTTACGGCTCTCCCGCGCCGGCTTCATGGCGCTGAAACGGTCGTTGATTGCAATCCACTCGCGTACGGGAAATTCTGTCGACTGTGCAATCCGAAATGCCGTGCGGCAGAAAACGGCTTCAACTACCCCGGATTCTTCCAGCCAAGCTCGGAGGAATTTTTCTAAGTCGCCGACATCGAGCAATTCCGCGGCAATGAGCGTTTCCACTCCAAACGAGTGCGCAAAAGCTCCGATCGGTAACGCACTATCGGCCAAGTGAAGCAACCACAATTCGGTAACGGCTCCGTCGCTGGTCCGACTGTCACCAGCTTTTTTCATGAACCAATCTCCTCGCGATGGGTGTGGCTATGCGGATGGTCGTGGTCATGACTGTGGCCGTGCTCGCCGGGAGTTCGGGCAAAAACGGAATGAGCATCAATCAAGGGTCGACGCGTGCTCTGCGGTTGATCGATTGCCTGCTTGATCCAGGTCAGGAGAGCGTCGAGTCCAACTTCCTGCCGAAGGTTGGTAAAGAGAAAAGGACGCGTGCCTCTCATCTTGCGGGAATCACGCTCCATCACCTCCAGAGAGGCGCCGACATACGGAGCAAGGTCGATTTTGTTGATCACCAGCAGATCAGAGCGCATAATGCCCGGACCACCCTTGCGGGGAATCTTGTCGCCCTCCGCTACATCGATAACGTAGATCCAGACATCAACCAGTTCCGGGCTGAAGGCGGCCCCTAAGTTGTCGCCGCCACTCTCCACAAAAACCAGTTGCAGGCCGGGGATGGAAGTCTCGAGTTCAGCAATGGCTTGCAGGTTCATCGAGGCATCCTCACGGATGGCGGAATGTGGGCAGGCACCGGTCTCCACACCACGGATACGTTCCGCGGGAAGAGTGCCCTGGCGCAACAGATATTCGGCGTCTTCCTTGGTATAGATGTCATTAGTCACGACGGCGAGATTGTATTCGTGCAGTAACGCCTTGCTCACTCTGTCAACCAACATGGTCTTTCCGGATCCGACAGGTCCGGCTACGCCGATGCGGAAGGCTCTCGTGGAATGATCCTCTGGCAAAGTTCGTCCTCCTAAACACTCAGATGTGCGCGCACGATCTCGTCGGTCAATTCCGCCATTTTCCCGGATGCAACTTGCCGCCCGTTCGACAGGATGCAGAACTCATTTGCGACACGGCGCGCAAAAGGCAGCTTCTGTTCCACCAACAGCACACCCAATCCCTGTTCTTGATTGAGCCTCAAAATAATATCTCCGATTTCGTGAACAATGTTGGGCTGTATGCCCTCAGTCGGTTCATCGAGGATAAGCAGCTTGGGTTCGAGCACGAGCGCTCGGCCGATGGCGAGTTGTTGTTGCTGGCCTCCGGAGAGGTCGCCGCCACGCCTCTTCAACATGGTTTTGAGCACTGGGAAGAGGTCGAAGATTCGCTGCGGGATCGTGCGTATCCCGTTCTTGCGGATGCCGAGCCCAATCTTCAAATTCTCTTCCACGGTTAAATGAGGAAAGATCTCACGGCCTTGTGGGACATATCCAATGCCGATCCTTGCGCGCTCTTCCGCCGGAGACGAGGCCAGATCCCGGCCATCGAAGGTTATACTGCCGGAATCGATCTTCAGCAAGCCCATGATGCACTTGAGCAACGTGGTTTTTCCCATGCCGTTGCGGCCCATCAAGCAGATCAGTGAGCCTTCCGGGACGGAAAGATCCACATCCCAAATTGTGTGGCTGCCCCCATAAAATTGATTGAGTCCTTTGACGCCCAGCACGCTTATTCTCCGAGATAAACCTCAACTACACGGGGATCTTTCTGTACTACGGTCATTTCACCTTCCGCGAGCACGCGTCCTTCATGCAGTACCGTCACTTGCTTGGCGATCGAGCGAACGAAATCCATATCATGCTCAACCACGACGACGGAATGGCTACCTTCCAGCGTGCGAAGAAGGACGGCCGTGCGTTCAATCTCTTGCGGGGTCATTCCGGCAACGGGTTCATCCACTAGAAGGAGTTCTGGATCCTGCATGAGGAGCATCCCAATTTCGAGCCATTGCTTCTGCCCATGAGATAGAACTGCGGCCGACATCTCCCGTTGTTTGGCAAGGCCGATGATCCCAAGAACCTCATCAATCCTCTCCAATTGTTGTGGAGTGGCACGTGCCAACAGCATGTCGAGGAATGACTTGGTGCCAGCTAACGCGAGTTCCAGATTCTCGAAGACCGTCAAAGCCTCGAACACGGTTGGCTTCTGGAACTTGCGGCCAATGCCGGCTTGCGCAATTTCCGGTTCTGACAGCGATAGCAAGTTCAACTTGTCACCGAACCAGACCGTTCCTGAATCGGGGCGAGTTTTGCCTGTGATGACGTCCATCATTGTCGTTTTCCCCGCGCCGTTTGGTCCAATGATGCAGCGCAGTTCTCCGGGCTCTACGTACAGCGTGAGTTGGTTGAGAGCTTTGAATCCATCAAAGCTCACCGTGACGTCCTCCATATAGAGTCTTTTGCCGCGAACACTCATTCTCTGGATGGCTCCGGAGCCTCGGTAGAGATCATGAAGGGCTCGATTTTCTTTTGCTGGTCGGTAGCCCGTTTTTTGGCTATTAGCGGCACCAGGCCCGCGATCCCCCGTGGCAGAAAGAGAGTAACCAGCACAAACAGGGCACCCAGCGCATAGTTCCAGACTTCGGGCAGCGCGCTGGTAAAGTAAGTTTTCGCGTAGTTGACCAATAGAGCTCCGGCGACCGCACCATAAAGAGTGCCGCGACCGCCGACTGCGACCCAGATGACCACTTCGATGGAGTTGATGGGAGAGAACTCGCTGGGATTGATGATTCCGATCTGTGGCACGTAAAGCGCTCCGGCGATGCCAGCAAGGATCGCGGAGAAAACGAAGGTCCACAGCTTGAACCGTTCCACGCGATACCCGAGAAAACGTGTTCTGGTCTCGGCATCGCGGATGGCTCGCATCACCCGTCCAGCGCGCGAGCAGACTATGGCACGGCAGGCGACATAGCTCACGCCGAGCAGGATCGCGGTAATCCCAAACAGGAATATGCGGGTGCGGTCGTAATCAAGGCTGAAGCCCATGATGTCTTTGAAGTCGGTAAATCCGTTGTTGCCCCCGAACCCCATGTCATTGCGGAAGAACGCAAGCATCAGTGCATAAGTGAGCGCCTGCGTGATGATTGAGAAATAGACTCCGGTGACGCGCGCCCGGATCTCTCGCTCTAGTCTTTGGATGGCTCGCATTCCGGTCGCGCGTCACCGGA
>JASLEQ010000748.1 GCA_030151135.1 Candidatus Sulfotelmatobacter sp.
CCCAGCAATCCGAACCCCCGTCGCCTTCCCCGCGCGGCGCAGCTCCAGAGGCCGATCCACAAGCGCCTGAGTCGGAACAGACCACTGAAGCTATGTTTCCGCACTTCAAAGACACCCGCTTCTGGCTCACGGGTCAGTCGAATTTCATTTTCCAGGCGCATCCGGAATTCCCCTCTCTCTATAGCGGGCCGCATAGCCTCGGTTCGCATTACGAGAAAGCCACTTCGCGTGTTCTTACCTTGTATACCGGCGTGCGCCTGAACAATTCGACCGAATTCCTCGTCGACATCGAGGAAGCTGGAGGGCAGGCCCTGTCCCAGGGATTCGGCCTTGCCGGCAACACCGATCTTGATATCGTCCGCAATCCGCTGCTCAGCAAATCTCCTTATCTGGGTCGCGGCATGTTTCATCACGTATTCGCGCTCAGCCATGACCAGGTCGAGAATGAGCGCAGCGCCTTTTCACTTTTTCCCGAGCTGCCACGCCGCCGGTTGGAATTCCGCTTCGGCAAATTCAGCATGCCTGATTTTTTCGACGCCAATTCTGCCGGCTCCGACACGCATTTCCAATTCATCAACTGGACCACCGATAACAACGGCGCTTGGGACTACGCCGCAGACACCCGCGGATACACTGTCGGCGCTCTGCTCGATTACGAAGATCGCAACTGGGGATTTCGTTTCGCCGAGGCCCTGATGCCCAAAGTTGCCAACGGTATCGATCTCATCTGGAAACCCTGGCAGGCGCACGCCGAAAACTACGAGTACGAACTTCGTCGCGGATTCATCCCCAAAAAAGCTGGCGTGATCCGATTGTTGGCCTACACGAACTCAGCCAATATGGGTATCTACCGCGATCAGGTGATTAAGGCCGCGGACACGGGCACGACGCCCGACATCACCAATCATCCTTGGCGCATCACGCAGAAATACGGTTTCGGTGCGAACGTCGAGCAGACGCTTACGCCGTATCTCACGGCCTTTGCGCGGTTTGGATGGAACGATGGCCGCACCGAATCTTTCGCCTACACGGAGGTCGAGCAGACGCTCGTTGAAGGGCTAGGCGCCAATGGACGCTGGTGGCATCGCAAGCAGGACCGGGCTGGCATCGCTGTTGTCAGCAACGCCATCAAAAAGGATCATCAGAATTATCTGAACGCCGGAGGCCTCGGCTTCCTGCTCGGTGACGGGCATCTGAACTACGGTCGCGAAAACATCGTGGAGTCTTACTACAATCTCCACCTGTGGCGCGGCCTCTACATCGCGCCCGGGCTGCAACACATCAACAATCCCGGATACAATCGCGACCGCGGCCCGGTGATGGTGCCGACGTTCCGGCTCCATGCAGAGTTTTAGAAACAACGCCCAGTCTGATCAGCGGGGCGCGGGGCCTGGAATCGCGCACGGGCTCCAGTTGATCTGCACCTTGATTCCGGCTGGCTTCTAAACCATCGCTGTCTTGGGAATCATCTCGCCGTTGAATTGCTGGATGAGTCCGTAACATTCACACGCCGAGCTTTCAAGTTTCTTGCGGTTCAAAACCTTTACCGCGCCGTGGGTGTAATCGATGATCCGCTTTTTCCGTAGCGCTCCGGCGGCAAGGCTGACGCTCGGACGATCGGTGCCAAGCATCATGGCGAGGAAGTCGTGCGTGATCTTCAACAGTCCCGATCCCACGCGATCCTGCACCAGCAGCAGCCACCGCGCCAGGCGTTGCTCGAGATCGTGCAAGCGGTTGCAGCCCGCCGTTTGGGCCACTTGCAGTCCGTGGACCGCCGCGTAGCGATTCATCAATAGCTGCAGTTCAGGGCTGTCTTTCAGCGCAGCTTCCAGGGCTTCCACTTTGAGATAGAATCCGGCACCGCTGACCTGGATGATTGCCTGGTGCGGACTTCGTAGCAGTCCCGCAGCGACGGCGATCGGCGTGAAACCCTCATTTCCGACGACGCCGACTTCAACGCTGCTACCGTGATCCGTGTTGAATACCAGTGACGTGAGGCCTGAATTCAAAAAGTAGGCGAATTCAGATTTTTGTTTCGGTTCGTGTAGAACCGTGTAGTGCGGCAGATTGACGTACTTTAATTCCTCGCGGATGCTCGCGAACTCGTTATCGGGTATGGTCAACAGAATTTTATTCGCGATCGCTTTTCCTTCTCCGTTCGTCCGCTCTCCGGGTCGTAAAGTTCGTGTCTCGCTGCCGGGGACGACAATCGATTGCTTCTTGCCCACTGTGCCCTCCGGACCGATGAATTTCTTGGCTTGAATGCCGTTTGTTAAGATGCGGCAACAGTCCGGTCTCGAATATCCGGAACTTTCCGGTGTAACCTGTAATCCGTCGGGTAGCTTTTACACTGTTTCCCCTACACGGGCTCGGGGATCAACCCGAGGACTTGGTACGGCATCCTACCGTTGTACACTTGCCGAAGAGTGTGCGGTTCGCGCAGGTTCGCGAGTCAGACGAATGCCGGTAAAAATCCTGATCTCTGACGACAGTCCGGTTTTTCGAAGAACGCTGCGCCAATTGCTGGAATCGGTCGACCAGTGGCAAGTGATCGAGACTCGTGACGGCGGGGAAGCAGTGACGCAAGCCATCACGACCCTTCCCGACGTCGTCGTGCTGGATCTGGCAATGCCGGTAAAGGACGGGCTCACTGCCGCGCGCGAAATTGCGCAAGCGCTTCCTGGAACGCCGATCCTGATCTGCACCATGCACAAGGCGCCACAGATGGAACTCGAGGCGCAAAAAGCCGGCGCTCGCGGAACACTTTCCAAGGAGAACAGCACCGCGATCGTTCCGGCCATTCACCAATTGTTGAACGAGAAGCGCGCACAAGCCGCTAACAGTTCAGCCAACGAAACTCCAGGTGAGACCGGGCGTTCGAGCGCCCATGAAGCGCGCGGCGAATCTCCTTCCAATCACAAACGGCCGACATCGCCGGATCCAAAATCCTAAAAAAGAGATTTTAGCTGCCGTTCGCCCGGTGGGCTTTGCTGCGTGCGGAAGCGGTTGTCCTCATGCCGGTTGGAGGCTTTTTCGGGGCCCGATTTGTATCGTGTTGCGATATTTCCGATCCGCCGCGGACCTGCAATTTACTGACAGGGCCGGGCGCAGCCGCAGGAGGAGCGGCTTCGTTCACCCTGGCGTGAGCGGTCGCCCCCTGCGCACTGGCAGCTTCGGCCTTAGCTTTTTCTGCGGCCTGGGCTGCCGCGTGCGCTGCGGCATTGGGGTATCCGTAATAGTGCGCGATCAGTTCATCTCGCGATTGTTGCGGCTCGCTGCGGCGCGGGTAATCGCTGTCGAGGCGGCGTTCG
>JASLEQ010000782.1 GCA_030151135.1 Candidatus Sulfotelmatobacter sp.
GCCATCGTTGCCACTGAAGCTGCTGCGCACAAAAAAGACATCTATGGCGAAAAGCCTCTCGCCCGCACCATCGCCGAACAGCAGGCCATCGTTCGCGCGGTCCACAAGAACAACATCATCTGGCAAACAGGTTCCTGGCAGCGCTCCGTGCCCCCTTTTCACAAAGCTGCAGAAATCGTCCGCAACGGCCTCATCGGCAACGTCACGCATGTCGAAGTAGGACTGCCCGGTGCGCCGCACGACTTCCCCACCACCGTTCCCGGTTTCCTCAAACGTCTCTCCGCCGTCTCCGACAAAATAAAGGATCCGTCGCAGGTGCTTCCCGGCACGCCTGCATGGGATCTCGCTGTCACGGAACCTCCGCCCGATCTCGACTACGACACCTGGATCGGCCCATCCAAAATGGAGCCCTACATCGATGCCCGCGTCTATCAGAACTGGCGCTGGAACTACAACACCGGCGGCGGCCAGCTTCTCGACTGGATCGGCCATCACGGCGACATCGCCCACTGGGGCCTGGGCTTCGATCTCACCGGTCCGTCTGAGGTATCCGGTCACGGAGAATTTCCGCCCGCCAACGCCGTTTGGAACGTCGCGCAGAAATACACCGTCGAGTGCACCTACCGCAAAGAAGTCACCGGCTACCCCAATGACGTCTCGCTGACAATCGCCGGCGGCTCGCCTGCTATCAGCATGGGCACCAAGTGGATCGGCACCGACGGTTGGGTCTGGGTTGATCGCAGCGGCTTCGACGCCTCCAATCCCGACTGGGTGAAGATGGATTCCCTGCCCGATAATCAGCGCAAGATCCCGCTCTACCAATCGACAGAGCATCGCCGCAATTTCCTCGACAGCGTCAAGTCGCGAAAGCTCACCATCGCGCCCGTAGACGTTGCCCATCACTCGCTCATTCCTGGCCATCTCGGCCTCATCTCCATGCTCGTCGGCCGAAAACTCCAATGGGATGTAAAACAGGAGAAGATTCTCAACGACCCCGAAGCCACGGCCCTGATGTCCCGCGAATACCGGGCGCCCTACAAGCTCGCCTGACAAAGTTCGCACCCGCATTTCAAACTCGAAAAGGAAGGTTCCCGGAGGGGACGGAGGACAATAGCTCAGAGGAAGTCGTAGCTGAACCCTTGGGATACCGAAACAACACGAGCCCAGTCCGGCAGGAACGTCCGAACCCAGAATGTTTCGTGGACTTGGAACAGGCAGAAGCGCGCAGCAGATTTGCCCGATCTTCTCCCCGAACGTGCCCTCTTCCTGACACCCCCCGCTTCAAGCCAAACCCGGAAAGCTCCCGAATCCAACAGCTTCCCTGATATCGCTCGGGATCTCGAGCTTTTCAGGCAATTCCCAGCGTGAAAAAGTTGCCAGAAAGGGGATAGTTCAGCGAGACTCTTTTCGAAAACTCGGGTCTATCAAGGTAGTGAGCCCTCGTTTCCCTGAATCTCAGTTCCGCTTATCTGAACTGAATTTCGCATGCAAAGAAAGTCCGGTTCTTTTCAACAAGAGGCGATGTAACGCTCAAGGATGAGAGAATTTCGACAATTCCCGGCACCCTGCATTGTGCAATCTCTGCCACCGCAACAATCCCTGTTCATCATCAGGCCCGTCTGTGTGTCTCATGGCACCGACACCTTCATGCCGCACGATTTAATTTCATTCCCTAGCTAACCTGTTTCATTCGGAGTTCCATTGTGCCGAGCATAAAAGTGAACGGAGACGACTATGACCAGTCCTACCGCACGGCGGGTTCTCGTGCTCGACGACGAGCGGGTGATTGCCAATAGCCTGGCCCTCATCCTGAACCGCAGCGGATATGAAGCCCGCGCTGTGTATACCGCTGAAGCTGCCATCAAGACCGCAGGCGAACTTCTGCCGGATATTCTCATCAGCGATGTCATCATGGAGGGCATGACCGGGATCGACGCGGCAATCCGTATCACCGAAATCGTTCCGCAGTGCCACATCATTCTGTTTTCAGGACAGGCAGCAACCGCCGACCTGCTCGAGCGCGCCGAGGCCGACGGCCATCGCTTCGAACTACTTGTGAAGCCCGTACACCCGCGCGTGCTCCTCGAACGCCTCAGCCAGATTCACTAATCCTTCGCACATACGGAATCGTTCCAGGCATCCGTAGGGGTAGTCTTGTCAGCTGAAATGAAAGCCGTTGCAGTGAATAGGACTGCGGGCTAAGCGGCCTTTGACAAGCGCTGGCGGGACGCACCCGGGTCGCTCGCAGGCTGGCGCGCCGCCCACCACACTAGTCCCGCGCCTACAACCGCGGAGCCAAGGCTCGCCAACTGCGCGTTCGAAAGCCCCCACAGTACCTTGGGATTGCGCCGGATAAACTCCACCAGGAAGCGCGCGATGCCACTCAGCGCCAGGTATTGGCCTACGATTGCCCCGGTCCCATGCTTTTTGCCGCCTCTCCACCACAGGTACCAGCCAATCAGCAGCCCCATGCCAAGTTCATACAATGGAGTGGGATGAACCCGGACGCCCGGCGGCGTTGGCTCAATCCCGTTGGGAAAGCTCATTCCCCAGGGCAGTTTCGTCTCAATCCCATAACAGCCGTCGCCGGACAAGAAGCATCCGATCCGTCCGATGCCGTACCCGAACGCCGCCGCAGGCGCCGCAAGATCCAGCGTCCGTAAGCTCCCGATCTTCGCCCACCAACCTTGGAAAAGCAACGCCGAAATCCCGAAGACAAGCCCGCCAAACCACGCGAACCCCGCCGTATCCCACAGAACGCGCCACCCCAGTTCGCGAAATTCGCTCGGCGTATCAATGACATGCCAGAGTTTCGCGCCTAC
>JASLEQ010000051.1 GCA_030151135.1 Candidatus Sulfotelmatobacter sp.
GGTCCACCTCTGCGTACAGATTGCCGAGAAGCAGCTCGATGTAACAACCAACCTTTATGCCACCGGAGAGATTGAAAAAGCTCAGCCCATGCTCTCTGATGTCGTCTCATTTTCCGAGCTGGCCCGGGACTACTCCATTCAATCGAAGAAGCATCAAAAACAGACAGAGATTTCAGTGCGGACCATGACGCGCAAGCTGAACGACATCCTTCACCTGCTCGGGCAGGCAGATCAGCCTCCGGTGCGCGATGCAATCTCGCGCCTCGAACGCGTACGCGACGACCTGCTGACCTCGATGTTTTCCAAGGGTGCGAAATGAGACTATTTCTATTCGTCGCAGCCACTACGTTGCTGTTCGCCGGTACAAACGCGCTCGCTCAACGGCATCGCGACCCACTCACCCAGCCTGAGATCAACCAGGTTCGCGACACCAGTTGGGAGCCCAGATTGAGATTGCCTTTGTACGTGCAGTTCGCCCGCACCCGGCTGGATAAGCTGGACCAGATCCGAAGCGATCCGAAAGTGAAAGACCGCGGGCAACAAACCCATGACCTCCTCGATGATTTTCAGTTGCTCTACGACGAACTCAACGACAACATCGACACCTACGTCGACCGGCGGGACGACATCCGCAAACCATTGAAAGTCATCATCGATGCGGATACCGAATTCCAGGCGAAGCTGCGTGCCCTGAAAGACGCCGCCAATGTTCCGGCAAGCGAAGCGGCGCAATACGAGTTCGTTTTGACCAATGCCCTGGAAACGGTTGACAGTTCCGCCGACGACCATCGCAAGCTGCTGGCAGATCAGGAAGAAGAAGCCAAGCACAAGCAGCTCAACAAACATCCGTCTCAGGGGACAGGAGTTCAGGAATAAGAGTTGGCATTCATTGCCGTTACTCCGGATGAACCCCGGGGGTGCGCGTCAACCTCGGATCTGGTGCCCAGTTCGTCGAATGAATCGTTGACCGCGAAGCCGCTTCCTGCCGTGCTACTCTACGCTCATTGTGCGCGAAGGCATTCTCGAACTATTCCAGGAAACTTATAGGGAACTGCGTCTGGGCAATCCTCTGCCCGAAATGAAGATTGATTTCTACGCCTTCGCCAACGTGAACAACACGATTCGCTTGCGGGAGGGAAAACTCTTCGTCCGCCTCTCGGATTTGCTGGAGGGCGCTCCTGAAACCGTCTTGCGGGCGATCGCGCACATCCTTCTCGCCAAGATGTACCGCAAACCGGTCGAGCGCGCGCAGTCCGCACGTTACCGAAAATATGTGGGCAGCCACGAGATCATGCGCAAAGCGCATTTGGTCCGCCAGATGCGTGGCCGCAAACTCCTCCGCTCACCCCGTGGACATTATTACGATCTCGATGCCATTTTCGAGGAGTTGAATACGCGCTTCTTCCACGGACTGATGGCCCGTCCGCGCATGAGTTGGAGCCAGAACAAGACACGTCGCATTCTCGGCCACTACGATCCGGCACACAATGCCATTATCATCAGCCGCATCTTCGACCACCCGGCCATGCCGAGCTTCGTGTTGGACTACATCGTCTACCACGAGATGCTGCACTTGAAGCATCCGGTAAAGTTGCGGGGGAGTCGCCGCTGCGTGCATTCGGCAGAGTTTCAGGCGGAGGAAAAACTATTCCCGCGTGTGAATGAAGCCAACGCATTCCTGAAGATACTCTAAGCCGCTATCTGCACACGCGAGTTCGCATTGAGACTCGGCGTAAAAAGAGATTCTCCTACTGCTTCGGCAGCACCCGGATGATGGCCATCATGCCTCCGTCTTCGTGCTCCAGAATGTGGCAGTGATAGACGAAATCTCCGGTGTCTGGACCCCGGAAGTCCATGCGAACCGTGACATTGGGATATGGACCCGTTCCGCTCCACGCTGGAACATCCACCGTGTCGTAGAACTGCATTTCTTCGGGAGCGACCGCGACACCACTCCTGGCAAGCAACAGGAAATGAATCTGGTGGATATGAAATTCGTGCTTCTCCTGTGTACGGTTCTCAATCGTCCAATCTTCGACGGCACCCTGGTTTGTGACAATGGCCGGGGGATTATCGGCGTTAAACAGCGTAGGCCGCTGCCCGGCAACCGTAATGAAAAACTTGCTGTCTTCGTTTTGCTCTGAAAAATAGAGATTGCGGTATGCCGTCACGCGCGCACTCTCCAACCCTTCAAACCTCTGACGATCGGCGAGATGCTGGAACGCCGGCATCGTGGTCAATGCGGTCGCATCACCTTGTTTCGTGTCGATCAAAGCAAGCGGCCTTGTAGGATCGCTGTCGCCCACCTTGCCGGTGTACACGTACCGCGTAAAGAACATTGCCCGCTGAATGTCCGGTCCCGGGGTCGTCATGATGAACTCGGCCCGCCCGGCCGTCGGAATCAGCAGATGAGTGACGGTGACGATTTTTCCCATCCGCGTCCCATCCTGCGATCCCGTCGCGACTCCATCGAGCGCGACAACTTGCAGCGGCTGCGCTACACCGTCGTAATTCAACTCGATGTCGAGAATCGTATCCGCCGAAGTATTCGCCACCCTCCAGAATTGTTGCTCCTGGGGCTTTGCGTGGATGACTGCCGGGGGATACGAGGGATATGGAACTGGAACGTAATTCAGCGAAAGATTGTTTGCGGGCGCCGGTGGGTCCAAGTCTGCAGGCATCGGATAGTCGCGCACGATCATCAGTCGCTGTGGCAGCCCAGCCACCGCTGGCTGCAAGTTCTCTATCCCGCGAATGACGATGAGGCCCGTAGCACCTCCCTGCACGGCTGCCTCTGACAATCCGTGAACGTGCGGATGATAGTAGTAAAGTCCGGGAGGCTCATCCGCCGGAAAGTTCAGGTGGTAGGCGAAACTCTCGCCTGAATTCACCAAGGTATGGATCACTTCATCCGAATGGCACGTCGGCGAGACGTTGGTGCCGTGATAGTGCACGTTTACCGAGGAATTCGTCATCGTGGCAGCACCGCAAATGCTCGACGACGGCTGGCTGGCCGACGTCACATCCATGCTCGCCGGAGCCATCTTCATCCGTGGCAGCCCCGGAGCGTCCGGAGGCACCAGGTTTTTCAAACGAAGCGTCAGTTCGTCCCCTGGATTCAAATACAGTGTGGGTGATTCCTGTCCGTCGGTAGTCTTGAAACAGAAAGTCGTATTACCGGCAGCGTCGGTTCCCGTCTCATAAGTCAGGTCGACCGTGAGTTTCCCGGCCTGACTGTATAACGCGGGCGGGTCGGCAACAGTGCTTCCCGGAGCGAAGCG
>JASLEQ010000058.1 GCA_030151135.1 Candidatus Sulfotelmatobacter sp.
ATTCGTCCCGAAGCCACGGGCTACGGCTGCGTTTATTTTGCTGCTGAAATGCTGAAGAGCAAGAAAGATTCGCTCGAAGGCAAGATCTGCCTGGTTTCGGGCAGCGGCAACGTCTCGCAATACACGGTCGAAAAGCTGCTCGATCTTGGAGCTAAGCCGATTACAGTGTCTGACTCCAACGGCGTCATCTACGATCCCGATGGCATCAATCGCGAGAAACTGGCTTTCATCATCGAGTTGAAGAACGTGAAGCGTGGACGAATCCGGGACTATGCCGATCACTATAAGAAAGCGATCTTCATGCCAACGGACATCAAGCTGGAACACAACCCGCTCTGGAACATCAAAGCGGACTGCGCCTTCCCCAGCGCCACGCAAAACGAAATCACCGCGAAAGATGCGGCGAACTTGTTGAAGAACGGCATCAAGCTGGTTGCCGAGGGTGCGAACATGCCCAGTACGCTCGACGCCACCAAGCTGTTCCTAGATGCCAAAATCCTCTACGGACCGGCCAAGGCCGCGAACGCTGGCGGAGTGGCCACTTCTGGACTGGAAATGGCGCAGAACAGCGCGCGTCTGAGCTGGACTCGCGAGGAAGTGGACGATCGTCTGCACAAGATCATGATCGCTATTCACCGGAATTGCTTCGAAACGGCCGAGAAATACGGCACGCCCGGCAACCTGGTAAACGGCGCCAACATCGGCGGCTTCCTGAAAGTAGCCAATGCGATGCTGGACCAGGGCCTTGTGTAGTGGACTGTGGAGAGACAGCCGCCTCGGCCGTCCGCCACGCGAAGCGCGGTAGTTGTTGGTAGTAACCATGAATCGGGTGCCCCACCCTTGTCCCTGCGCTTTTCGCAGGGACAGGGTGGGGATTTTGACTTTCAGGTCGTCACCGGAAGTGAGACTCCGAAATCAACATCCCCACCCTGTCGCAAACAACGCGACAAGGATGGGGCACCCAGGACTATGATTACGTCAGTCCCGCATGATTGTCCGCCCGATCGCCGCCCCCATCCTCGACGCTGAAGAGCGCTTTGAAGGTTTCGAGAACCTGATGCCCTTCCGCGTCCAGAACATCCTTCTGGTCTCGAGCCTCTACGACTCCTTCATCCTGCGCGAAGATGGACGCCTCAACGAACTCCTTATCGACGAATCACTCGAGCTCAATCTGCATCACGTTCCTGGAATCACTCAGGTGTCGAGTTGCGCCGAAGCGCTCGATTTGGCCAAAGCACATCCACAGTTCAACCTGATCGTTACAAACCTGACTGTCGGCGATACCAACGCTGCCGATCTTGCCCGCAAAGTCCGTGAAGCAGGTCTGGCAACACCCGTCGTGGTCTTGGGATACGACTACCGCGAGATCAAAAACTTCGTCGCCAGGAACGCAATCACCGATGTGGACCGCGTATTTCTCTGGCAGGGAACGGCCCGCATCCTGATCGCGATCGTCAAGTACATCGAAGACAAGTTCAACGTGCTGCACGACACGCGAGCGATGGGCGTTCCAGTCCTGCTCGTGGTCGAAGATAACATCCGCTACTACTCGTCATTCCTTCCAGTCATTTACACCGAACTGATCAAGCAGTCGCGCCGCGTCATTCAGGAAGGCATCAACGTCGCGCACAAACTGGTGCGAATGCAAGCGCGGCCGAAGATATTGCTGAGTTCGAATTTCGAAGAAGCTGCCGAACTTGTCCAGAAATATCGCGACTACATCTTCGGCATTGTTTCGGATGTTGAATTCCCTTGGGACGGCAAGCTCAGTCCGGAAGCGGGATTCGAACTCGCCCGCATGGTGAAAAACCTCACGCCAGATGTGCCTGTTGTATTGCAAACCAGTCGTACGGAATTCAAGCCGCGTGCTCACGCGGAAGGGTATTCGTTCTTACGCAAGCGTTCCCCCACGCTATTGAAAGATCTCCGACGCATTCTCACGGACCAGTTCGGCTTCGGGGATTTTGTATTTCGCATGCCGGATCAGCGGGAAGTCGGACGCGCCACAGACCTCAACGAACTCGAGGAGCAACTGCAGACCATTCCTGCCGACAGCCTGATGTATCACGCGCAGCGCAATCACTTCTCACATTGGTTGATGGCGCGCACCGAGTTCGCGCTGGCTGCGAAACTCCGTCCGCGCAAGGTTTCGGATTTCAACGGTCCGGAACATCTCCGCCGCGATCTGATCGAATCGATTAATGATTATCGTCGCGAGCAGAATGAAGTCCTTATCGGAGACTTCAAGGCGGACACGTTCAAGCCTTCGCAGTCGAGCTTTCTCCGCATCGGCTCCGGATCGTTGGGAGGGAAAGCGCGAGGCCTTGCTTTCGTCCGCCATCTGCTGCGCACGCGACGAATTGCAAAGCGTTTCCCTGGAGTTCGCATATCGGTTCCTCCTGCGGTCGTGATCGCGACCGACATGTTCGATCAGTTCCTCTCCGAGAACAATCTCAGCGATTTCGCGCTCCATTGCGACGATGACAGTGAAGTGCAGCAGCGCTTTCTCGACTCGCCCCTACCTGCATCCCTCACCGAAAGCCTGCGAGCCTTCCTTGAAGAAGTGCAATATCCGATTGCCGTCCGCTCCTCGAGCCTACTGGAAGATTCGCAATACCAGCCGTTCACTGGCGTTTATGAAACATTCATGCTGGGCAATCAGCAAGCCGATCTTTCAGCACGCCTGGCTGAGTTGTCTGAGGCCATCAAGCGGATCTACGCATCGACTTTCAGCCAGCATGCGAAAGCCTATGTCCGCGCCACTCCGTATCGGCTGGAAGAAGAAAAGATGGCGGTGATCCTGCAGCAAGTCGTGGGAGCGCAGCACGGTGACCGCTTTTACCCCGATTTCTCAGGCGTTGTGCGCTCCCATAATTTCTATCCCGTTGAGCCGATGACTTACTCCGATGGCATCGCCGCCATCGCACTCGGCCTTGGACGCACCGTTGTTGACGGAGGCAAGTGCATCAGCTTCTGTCCGCGCTATCCGCGCAACTTGCTGCAGTTCTCATCAGTCGAAGACATTCTTGCCAACACGCAGACCGAATTCTGTGCACTCGAACTCGGCGGCGCTTCCCAGGGAAGCGCGGGACATCTGCGCGAGGTGCGCTTCGGCCTTGACGTCGCGGAAGCGGACGGAACGCTCGATGCCATCGCTTCGACTTACTCTCCCGAGAACGATGCGGTGTACGACGGCCTGAGCCGTCCCGGACCGCGCGTTGTCACCTTCGCGCCCATGCTCAAGCACGGCATCTTCCCCATCGCTACCATCCTCGACATTTTGGTGCGTGCGGGAGAAGAAGCGCTGGGCAATCCGGTCGAAATTGAATTTGCAGTGAGTTTGCCTCGCGGCGAAGAGCCTGCCGAATTCGGATTCCTGCAGATTCGTCCGCTCACTTTGGCTCGCGATCATCAGGACCTCAGCGTCGACCATATTGATCCATCGCAGCTGATCTGCTCGAGCACAAAAGTTCTGGGGAACGGTCGCATCGAAAATCTGCAAGACATTATCGTCGTGGACTCGCAGCGCTTTGAGCGCAGACGCAGCCAGGAAGTCGCTGAAGCTGTGGCACAGTTTAACGCGACGCTTGCCGCAGCGAATCTTCCATATCTGCTGATCGGCGTTGGACGCTGGGGATCGAACGATCCGTGGCTCGGAATCCCAGTAGAGTGGGACCAGATCTCAGGCGCGCGCGTAATCGTCGAGGCCGGCTTCCGCGATTTTCGTGTGACTCCATCGCAAGGTTCACACTTCTTCCAGAACCTCACGGCGTTCCAGATAGGTTACTTCACCGTGAATCCAGACGCCGGCGAAGGATCACTCGACTGGGAATGGCTGGCTCAGCAGCAGGCGATCGAAGAACGGGAATGCGTGCGTCACCTTCGCCTGGATCAACCCTTGCGGGTTGTCATGAACAGCCGTATCAGCCA
>JASLEQ010000159.1 GCA_030151135.1 Candidatus Sulfotelmatobacter sp.
GAGCAAGATCCTCGCTCAGGATGACAGAGCATTCTGTTAAGAGCCGGACATGACTTGGGTGAAGATTTGCGGGATGACGAACCTGGAGGACGCGCTGGTTGCGGTGGACGCTGGGGCCGATGCTGTCGGGTTTGTGTTTTATGAGAAGAGTCCGCGGTGCGTAACGGTGGAGACGGCGCGGGAGATAGTGGAGAAGCTGCCGGAGAGTACGGAGAAGGTCGGGGTCTTCGTTGGTAAGACGGTAGATCAAGCGCGCGACACATTCCGTCGAGTCGGTCTCACGACGGCACAGGTTTATTCACCCTCTTCGGAATGGCTTACTTGGTATGAGTCCGAGGAAATGAGAATGATTTGGTCGATCCCGGGAAATGAACTCAACGCAGATTCCTTTATTTCATTCGGGACGACAAAGAAGGAGCTTACGGCGGTTTTAGTCGACTCCGGTTCAGGTTCTCGTCCGGGAGGCACCGGTGTGAGATTTGATTGGAAGAGTGCGAAGGCTGGAATCTGGAATTTAGGTTCAACGATTCCAGTAGTGGTAGCAGGTGGTTTGACACCAGAGAACGTTAACGAGGCGATTAAAATTTTGAAGCCGTGGGGGGTTGATGTGGTTTCAGGCGTCGAGGCATCTCCCGGAAAAAAAGATCCCGAGAAGGTGCGGGCGTTTGTCTCGGCCGTGCGGGAGTGGGATCGGAGAGTGGGTTGAGAATGGCTACGGCTTCAAAAATTACGAAAGTAAGAATCCCCACTTCTGGCAAAAGTGGCCAGAAATTTGGTGCTCGCAAACCTTCGCGCGCGGGGGCGCGTGCGCCACAGGATCCCGGACGTTTTGGGGTTTACGGCGGGCGGTATGTGCCAGAGACTCTGATGGCGGCGCTCGATGAGCTTGATCGCGCGTACGAGAAAGCGAAGAAGGATCCGCAGTTTCGGGCGCGGCTCGATGGATTGCTGAAGACGTACGCTGGCCGTCCCACGCCGTTGTTTTTTGCGCGGCGGCTCACGCAGAAACTCGGGGGCGCCAAGATTTATCTGAAGCGCGAAGACTTGCTGCACACCGGGGCGCACAAGATCAATAACTGCCTGGGCCAGGCGCTGCTGGTGGAGCGGATGGGTAAGCATCGCGTCATCGCCGAGACGGGTGCGGGTCAACACGGTGTCGCGACCGCGACCGTCTGCGCGCTTTTTGGTTTTGACTGCGTCGTCTACATGGGCACCGAGGACATGCGGCGGCAGGAGTTGAACGTATTCCGCATGCGGTTGCTCGGTGCCGAGGTGCGCGGAGTGGAATCGGGGTCACGGACGCTGAAAGATGCGATCAATGAAGCGATGCGCGATTGGGTCACCAACGTTCGTACCACGCATTACCTGCTGGGAAGCGTTCTAGGCGCGCACCCGTATCCGACCATGGTGCGTGATTTTCATCGTGTGATCAGCCGCGAGGCACGCGCGCAAATCCTGAAAGTGGAAGGCAGGCTGCCGACAGCGGTGATTGCCTGTGTGGGCGGCGGATCCAATGCGATTGGCGCGTTCTACGAATTTCTCGGCGACAAGAAAGTTCAGCTGATCGGCGTCGAGGCCGGTGGGCGCAGCGAGGCGCTGGGAGATCATGCAGCGCGTTTTCGCGGAGGCTCTCCCGGCGTGTTGCAGGGAACCTATTCTTACGTGCTGCAGGATGCGGGCGGGCAAATTGCCTTGACGCACTCCGTTTCCGCCGGGCTGGATTATCCGTCGATCGGCCCGGAGCATGCCGCCTTGCGCGATGCAGGGCGGGCGGAGTATGTGCCGGCATCTGACGCCGAGGCGCTGGAAGCAACGACTACTCTTGCGCGCACGGAAGGAATTATTCCGGCGCTCGAGTCGGCGCATGCAGTCGCGGAAGTGATCAAGCGCGCGCCCAGGATGAAAAAGTCGGACGTGGTGATTGTGAATGTGTCAGGACGCGGGGATAAAGATATTGGGATTTTGCGGGAAAACCTGAAGATCGATTGAATGATTGATCCATTGGGTGATCGAGCGGTTGCAATCACTCAATGACACAATCGCACAACCGCTGAATCATTATGCCTCTCACTTTTTACAAAAAGCCGGCGCTGGTGGCGTACGTGACTTGCGGGGATCCCGATCTCCCGACAACGCGCGACATTGTGTTGGCCGCGATTGAGGCGGGCGCCGATGTGATTGAGTTGGGCGTGCCATTCAGCGATCCCGTGGCGGATGGCCCGGTGATCCAGCGTGCCAGCGAACGTGCATTGAAGCATGGGACTTCTTTGGCGCAGGTCCTAACGTTGGCGGCGGAAATCCGGCAGCAGGCGCAGTCGACGGGGCTGATCATTTTTTCGTATCTGAATCCAATCCTGCGAATGGGGATGGAGAAGTTTTGCAAGGTCGCGCGTGCCGCCGGAGTTGATGGGGCGCTGGTCACCGATCTGCCCGTCGAGGAAGCAGGCGCGTATCTCATGGCGATGCAGGCGCATGATTTGTCTCCCGTGTTTCTGGCAGCACCGACCAGTCCGGATGAACGATTGCGCACGATCGCTTCCGCTTCGCGCGGCTTCGTGTATGCGGTTTCGCGAACCGGCGTCACCGGACAGCGTCAGCAGTTGGCCGACGACGCGAAGAAACTCGTCAAGCGGCTGCGCAGAGTTACCAAGCTTCCGATCGCGTTGGGTTTCGGGATTTCCACGCCTCAGCAGTTCGCCGAGGTTGGAGAGTTTGCCGATGCGGTCGTTGTTGGCAGCGCGATCGTGGAAACCATCGAGCGCAATCGCGGGCGCGAGGCCGCCGCGGTCGGAGAGTTTGTTACGAAGCTGTCAGCGGTCAGCTCTCAGCTTTCCGCTGTCGCGAAGTGAGGTTGATGGCGCTGTTATCGTAGTCGTGCGCGGAATGTTGCGCACTGGATCACCACAAATCGGATTGCTGATCGCTGAATGCCGGCAGCTAAGATCATGGACATCGCAGATTGGCGAAAGAAAATTGATGATGTGGATCGCAAGCTGGTGGAACTGCTCAGCGAGCGGGCGAAAGCTGCGATCGCCATCGGGAAACTGAAGCGTGACACATCGCTGCCAATCTATGAGCCCGACCGGGAGCGCGTAGTTTTCGACAATGTGCAGCAGGCGAATCGCGGTCCGCTGCCGGGGCGCGACCTTGTTCGCATTTACGAGCGCATCATCGACGTGATGCGAAACGTCCAGAAAGAAGAAATTGTGTCTGCCCCGGAGCCGAGCGAGACCGAGACAGAGTTCGATTCAGAAGTGAATGATTGAAAAGCTTCTAGCTGCCAGCTCCTGGCTTCTAGCCAAACCGCGCTGGAGCAGGAGTGAGACCGAGTGTGGTTGTCGGATAAAACTGGTTCATGTTTCAAGCTAGCAGCTAATAGCTAGAAGCCAGGAGCTGTCTTCATGATTGTTGCGATGCAAGAAGGCGCCGATGAGGCGCTGATCCAGCAGGTGATTGAACACCTGGTCAAGATGGGATTCGAGGTGCACCGTTCCACCGGCGCGCGCATGACCGTTCTTGGTGCCGTCGGATCTGGTATCGATTTCGACATCCGGATTATCGAACTGCTGCCGGGCGTGCAGGAAGTGCACCGCATCAGTTCTCCCTACAAGCTGGCGGGCCGGAGTTTCCGTCCGGAGGGCACGGTCGTTCAACTGAGGAATGGGATTGGAATCGGCGGCAATGAAGTCGTTGTCATGGCCGGGCCGTGCACGGTGGAGACGCGCGAACAACTTTTCTCGACCGCCGAAGCGGTGGCGAAAGCCGGGGCAAAAGTCCTGCGGGGCGGGGCATTCAAGCCGAGAAGCTCTCCTTATTCATTTCAGGGACATGGCGAAGATGCTTTGAAACTTCTGCGCGAGGCGGGAGAGAAGTTCAACCTGCTTGTGATCAGCGAAGTAATGGAGATCTCGCAGATTCCGATGATGCTGCCTTATGTCGACATCCTGCAGGTCGGCGCGCGGAACATGCAGAATTTCAATCTGCTGCGCGAGTTGGGTAAAGTGCGGAAGCCGGTGCTGCTGAAGCGCGGGATTGCCGCGACGCTGGAAGAATTGTTGCTCTCCGCGGAATACATCATGGCGGGCGGGAACTACGAAGTCACGCTGTGCGAACGCGGCATTCGGACCTTTGAAACGTATACGCGGAACACGATGGATATCTCGGCGATCCCGATCATTCACAAGCTTTCGCATTTGCCGATGACGGCCGATCCGTCGCATGGAACGGGGCGGCGGGACAAAGTGCCTCCCATGGCACGCGCATCCGTGGCCGCAGGCGCCGACGCGCTGCTGATTGAAGTGCACTGCACGCCCGACAAAGCGTGGTCCGATGGCGCGCAGTCGCTTGCTCCTGAGCAGTTCGCAAAATTGATGGACGAGTTGCGGATCATTGCGCCGGCGGTAGGACGGAAAATCTAGGGATTTGGTAATTGGGTAATTTAGTAATTTTGTAATTGAAAAGGCTTAAGGCTTCGGTGCTTAATTACCCGATTACAAAATTGCTCAATTACCCAATTGTTCATGTCTATTCGGCAAATCACGATCGTGGGCACGGGCCTGATTGGCGGATCGCTGGCGCTGGCCCTGCGCAAGAAAAAATTTGCCGGGCGCATCATCGGCTGCGATCGCGAGGCCACGCTCGACAAGGCGCGGGCGCGTGGAGCGATCGACGAGGGGACGGCAAATCCCGGGGATGCTGTGCGCGGCAGCGACGTTGTGGTGCTCGCGACTCCCGTGCTGGCAATTCTCGATTTGATCGATCGCCTCGGTCCCGTTCTTCCGGCGAAGACTCTGGTCACCGACGTTGGAAGTACAAAGGCGGCGGTGGTTGACCGCGCGGCCAAAGTATTTTCTGAGAACCCCGAAAAGCGTTTCCTGGCGGGCCATCCCATGGCCGGCAAGGAAATGAGCGGCGTCGACTACGCCGACCCGGACTTGTTCCAGAATGCAGTATGGTTTCTTTCGCCCCTGCCCAACCAAAATCTGAATGACGGCTTGATCGCCGAATTCATGAGCTGGATTGATGCCATAGGCGCGCGCGTTGCCATACTCCCGGCGGATGAGCACGACCACCTGTGCGCATGGATCAGTCATGTTCCGCAGATGATGTCGACCGCGCTGGCCTCGGCACTCGTAGAAGAGTTTGGCGCCGAAGCTCCACTGCTGCCTGCGGGCGGCCGCGCCCTGCAGGAGATGACGAGGATCGCTGCCAGTCCCTATTCCATGTGGCGCGACGTGGCCATCAGCAATAAAGCCAACCTGGAAAAAGCGTTGTGGAAAGTCGAACAGCGGCTGGCGCACATTCGCGAGAATCTTTCGTCGCGGGAACTGGCCGGCGAGTTCGAGAAGGCGCACCAGTTAAGAAAGCCGCCTGCGCCGAAGCCGGACGTTCCGCCACTCCGGCGCGGCGATTCGGAAAAGAAGTAGTGTCGTTCCCGGTGTTCGATGTCTTGACCGCAACGCCCTGCCCTCATTGTTTCCGTGCTGCATGTACAACCCTCCGGGTTTCGTCTCGTCCATGAAATTCAGTTAGAATCTTCTCCGCTATGAACAAGGTTGTGGCCAATGCGGATGAAGCCATCCGCGACGTCTTTGACGGCGCGGCGATCATGATTGGCGGCTTCGGTTTGTGCGGCATGCCCGAGAACCTGATCCGTGCCCTGGCGCGCAAGGGTACGAAAAATCTGCATACCATCAGCAACAACGTCGGCATCGACGGCGTCGGCAACGGGTTGCTTCTCGCCGCCGGGCAGATTGTGCATCATATCGGGACTTACGTCGGCGAAAACAAATTGCTCGAAGAAATGGTATTGAACGGAAAAATCAGGCTTGAACTGGTCCCGCAGGGAACATTTTCTGAGCGGATTCGCGCCGGGGGCGCGGGGATCCCCGCCTTTTATACGGCGACTGGCGTTGGCACCGTGGTCGCGGACGGCAAAGATACGCGCGAGTTCGACGGCCGTCTTTACCTGATGGAGCGAGGCCTTACCGCGGACTTTGCGTTCGTGAAAGCCTGGAAGGGCGACAAGTCGGGCAACCTGATTTATCGCAAGACGGCGCGGAATTTCAATCCCATGATGGCGACCGCGGCTAGGATTACGATTGCGGAGGTCGAGCATCTCGTCGATGTCGGCGAACTCGATGGAGACGCGATTCATACGCCGTCGATTTACGTGAAACGAATCTTCCAGGGCGAGTTGTACGAGAGGCGGATCGAGCGGAGGACCGTGCGGAAGGCCGCGGCGAGTACCTAGTTACGAGTGCCGCGGGAGAATGCATGTTCACAGATGAGTGGAAGTTAGAGGGCAGGGACGCTTCGACTGCGGTTTTGCTTCGCTCTTCGCGAAGTAAAATCCTCGCTCAGGATGAGAGTCTACGACGGTGTTGATTTGCACCGACGACGCAGGAAGATCATGAACAAGGTTGGCAAAGATACCGATAAGCGCGAGCGCATTGTGCGGCGGATTGCCCGCGAGTTGCGCGATGGTTTTTACGTGAACCTTGGCATCGGCATGCCGACGCTCATCGCGAATCACGTTCCGGCCGGCATGACCGTCACGCTGCAATCGGAAAACGGGATGCTCGGCATCGGCCCCTATCCGCTCGAAGGCACGGAAGACCCCGATCTGATCAACGCCGGAAAAGAGACTGTCAGCGAGATGCCCGGCACGTCTTACTTCTCCAGCGCGGATTCGTTCGCCATGATTCGCGGTGGTCACATCGACTTGAGCGTTCTCGGAGCCATGGAAGTCGACGAAACCGGCAGCATCGCCAACTGGATGATCCCCGGGAAGATGGTCAAAGGGATGGGCGGCGCCATGGATCTGGTCGCCGGCGCCCGCAGGGTCGTGGTCGCGATGGAGCATACCAACCGCGAGGGTGCTCCGAAGATCCTGAAAAAATGCACGCTGCCGCTGACCGGAGTGCATGTCGTCGACACGATCGCGACCGAAATGGGTTACATCCGCGTGACTCCCCAGGGCCTCGTGCTCGAAGAGATTGCCCCCGGCCTGACGCCCGAGGATGTCCAGAATGCGACTGAGGCGCGGCTGATTGTCAGTCCCGCGCTGAAGCTGATGGAATGCTGAAGCTTCTTGCCGGTACGACAGGAAAGATCGCACCGATGCCTGCGATGGTCCGCCTCTAAAACTCGCCGGTTCCGCTAAATTCTGAATGGCGCCGCTAACAAGCGGAACGGCAGTGTTATCGCCAGGTACACGACTTCGAGAACTCCGTGGACGGCGACTCCTACAATCCGGAACGGCAGCAATAACAGCCAGATAAACGGATACGCAATAAGCGCAAGCAGGGCCAACGGCCAGCAGAACACGAACAGAAGGCACCAGAGCAGGAACGTGAACATGGTGGAGACCTCCTTCTGATTGATAGTACGTTTGAGCCGATCTAAAAGTTCCCGCGCAACGGAGCGCTTCGCTCCCGGCAGATCAGGCCGGCACTAAGAGCTTTCGCTTCTCAGAACCGCGCGAGAATCCCATTTCATTCGAACTGCTTGCGGAAGGCGGCCAATTGTTGCTGAACTTCAGACAGTTCAGTTCTGAGTGCGGCGACTTCCGCTTCGAGAGCATCGATGCGACCGGCTGCTGATCCGCTGGCGGCATTAGCGGGCGTGGGCGCCCGCTCCACATAAACCTGCTGCGGAGCTTCCCCCGAGAACAGATGCATGTAGCGCGACTCTTTGGTGCCAGGCTGGCGCGGAAGAACCGCTGCCAGCCCGGGATCGCGATGGGCCAGGCGGTCCAGCGTCGAGACTACGTCTTCTAAGGCGTCGAAGTGATACATGCGGTCGGTCCGCCCGCGCAGTTCTCCGGGAGTTTGCGAGCCGCGCAGGAGCAACACGCAGATGATGGCGATTTCGCGGCGGTCGAAGTTATAGACCTCCTGCAAGCGGTGCTCATATTTCGTCACGCGGCTGTCGGCGCCGCTGGCTGGTCCTGCCAGGTGCTTCTCCTGCAGCGTACTGAGCGCATCGCGGACGGCGCTTTCTTCCAGCGTCATCACCGGTTCGCGATTATTTTTCTGGTTGCACGCATTCACCAGCGCATTTAGAGATAGCGGGTAGTAGTCCGGCGTAGTGATGTCTTTCTCGATCAGGGAGCCGAGAACTCGGGCTTCGATATCTGTCAGGATCACTCGCATGGTGAGGTTCGATTTTAATCGAAAATAAAATCGTCATCACCGCGGACGCGCGATTTCACAAGGAAATAAAAATCCCCACTTCCGGCGCCATTCCAGAAGTGGGGAGCATGCCGGTTCAATCTTTTTCCTAGAACAGTGCGGTCGAGCGGCGTTTCCAGCTCTTTCCTTTTTCCTGCGCGATTTTTTCCATGTCGCCCACGTAGGCTCCCGCTTGCGTCAGCACATGGTGCAGGTCGTTGCCGATGCTGATGAAGGAGAAACCTTTTTCCAGGAATTCGCCCACCCGCGCCGTGCCAAACAAAAACAGTCCCAGGATCACGTTGTTCTTCCGCGCATTCTCAATCAGGCTCTTGGTCGCCGCATCCAGTTCGGGCGACGTGTACATGTCAGGGAACTTGTATTTTTCGTAGAGGCCCATCGACATGCAGAGGTCGTTCTGGCCGAGGAAAAGGATGTCGACGCCCGGTATGGCAGCGATCTCCGCGATATTTTTGATGCAGTCAGCGGTCTCAACCTGCAGCGCGACAATCCCTTCATTGTTCCAGTTGCCGGCGTAGCCCAGAAGACCGCCTTTGTTCATACTGCGCTGCGGGAAATAGACTGATCGCGTTCCAACCGTCGGATACTTCGTGCAACTCACCGCCTGCCGAGCTTCTTCCGCCGTATTGATGTAAGGAACAAGCACCCCGTCGGCTCCCATATCCAGCGCCTGCTGGATGCCGGGCCGGTCGTCGTATCCGCCCACGCGCACCAGCGACTTGGCGCCTCCGTTGGCGATCCCGCTCAGCATTGCCGACAGCCGTTCATAGCCCATGGGCCCGTGCTGCGTGTCGACCAGGAGCCAGTCGTATCCGGAGTGTGCAAGTTGCTCGGCGACCGTAGGGCTGTGTGCGTTGAGGAACAAGCCCATCTTGGGCTGCCCGGCGCGCAATTGCTTCTTGAATTCTGATCCGCTCAGTGCGGGGTCTGGCATGGTGTTTTCCTCCTGGGACGCGAATTCGGTAGTGTACCGTATCGCGCCGCATGATCTGCGAATGCCGAGTGAATTTTGTTGTGACCCCGGGACAGCACCGCCCACTCCTCCGGCTGCTTGCGCGCCCCCTAAGAAAATGACAGATTTTCCGCGTGCGCCTATAGTGTCATCAGTGCAGGAGTCCGAATGAAACTGCTTCTGAACTGGATTTTAAGCGCGCTGGCGGTCTGGGTTGTGTCCAAGGTCGTTCCCGGTTTCTACGTAAGCGGGGCCGTGGCCGCGCTCATCGCGGCTTTGGCCATCGGCTTCATCAACGCCACCATCGGATTAGTCCTCAAGGTCATCACGTTTCCTTTGACGCTTGTGACCCTGGGCCTCTTCTGGATCGTGATCAACGCGTTGATGCTGGAGTTGGCATCGGCCGTGGTGCCCGGGTTCCAGATTCGCGGATTCCTGGCTGCGTTCATCGGCGCGATTGTGCTCAGCCTCGTGAACATGCTGCTGAAAGCCATCGTCATGCCCAAGAACGAACAGCGCTAAACTCCTAAAATCATCCCTGGCTGGCAACACCGAATGACCTACTTCTTCGGACGGTCGGGCTTCTTCGGCTTCATCGCCTGCCAATCTTCTTCTTTTAACAGGCGGCCCAGCGCCGTGAATTCCCCGGCCCCTTGCAGAAGTTCGCCGCCATCCATGCGGATCACCTCTCCATTGATGTAGCCCGAGCCATCACTCACCAGAAACGCCGCGAGATTGGCGAGTTCATCCACCGTGCCGAAACGGTGCATCGGATGACGGTCGAGCGCGACTTTTTCGAGCGCTGGACTCGGAAGCACTCGGGAGAACGCTCCCTGCGTGGGGATCGGTCCCGGTGCGATCGCGTTCATGCGGATGCCGCGGTCTCCCCACTCCACCGCGAGACTTCGCATGAGCGCCTCGACTCCGGCCTTGGAAACGGCCGAAGGAACCACGTAGGCGGAGCCGACTGGCGCGTAAGTGGCAGAGATGCTGAGCACCGTTCCCTTGTGCTTGGCTGCGAGCCAGCGGCGGCCGCAGGCCATCGTGCAGTTCAACGTGCCCATCAGAACAATGTTGATCACGGATTGCCACGCATTCGGCGAAAGGTCTTCCGTGCGGGAAATAAAATTCCCCGCCGCATTATTGACAAGGATGTCGAGCGGGCCGTCCTTCCAGATCGAATTGATCATCTGCTCAACGGCTTCCAGGTTGCGCACATCGCAAGGAAGCGCGTGGATCGAGCCTTTCGACTTCAGCTCGGCAGCCGTGTCTTTCAATACTTCTTCGCGGCGGCCGCAAATGTAGATGGTCGCGCCGAGTTCGAGGAACCGGGTGGCCATGCCCTTGCCAAGGCCCGTGCCTCCGCCTGTAATCAGAATGCGCTTGGAGTGGAGAAGATCGGGAGCAAACATTTGATTGAGAAATGGGGAAATTGGGTAATCAAATATCCCGGCATGCCTGGTGTTTTCAATTACTCAATTACCAAATTACACAATTCCTTAATCGCTTGCGACTCGAAATCCGTAGTCGGCATACTGGAACTCTGGCGGAATGCTGGACCGCGCGGAGCAGCGTGCCACTTTGATGTGATGGCGCCAGGAGCCTCCGCGGGAAGATTTCCGCGCCGGCTTCATCGGGCTCTGGTCTGGCCCTTGCGGATTGTGCTCGGGCGAGGTCGCGTAATAGTTCGGGTCGTACCAGTCGCTGCACCATTCGTGGACGTTGTCGCCGATATCGCAAAGTCCGAAACCGTTCGGCTCATATTGCGCAACCATCTCTGGCCCGTTCTGCCATCGCGTGGCATAGGCCGGCAGCGACTGCGGCGGATCGTCTCCCCATGGAAACTGCTTCTGCTCCAGGCCTCCGCGGGCAGCGCATTCCCATTCGGCTTCGGTGGGAAGCCGGAAGCGCCGTCCCGTTTGAATGCTTAGCCATTCGCAGTAGCGCACGGCCTCGTGCCACGACACAGCCGCGACGGGCTGCCGCGGATGATTGAAGTTTGCCTCGGACCACATGGGTGGAGGCGTGGCCGAGGTTGCGCCGAGGAACGCGCCGTATTGTTCGTTGGTGACCTGTGTCGCGGCAAGCAAGAAAGAATCAATCTCCACGCGATGGATGGGCCGCTCGCAATCCTGACCTTTGTCGGAGCCCATCAGGAAACAAGATTGTGGTATCCGCACTAAATCCAGCGCAGTCGCAAAGTCGCTTGCCCGTATCTTCGATTTAGGAAGTGCCGCACTCATCTCAGTTGCCGCGCCGCGCGCTCAGGCATAAAGTTTAGCAGCGCGCTGGAGGAACGCTCGCATGGC
The DNA here is from genome assembly GCA_030151135.1 of Candidatus Sulfotelmatobacter sp. Next base: position 11,457 of record JASLEQ010000159.1, read on the forward strand.
TGACCGGAAACTACGATTCAAGCTGAAGATTGCAGGGAAAGAAGCTGGGGTGGTAGCGGCCATCACTCCGCCGATTGACGTTGAGCAGACTTTTGGCACGCGCGGGCGCGTCCCGGTGCGCGGCACCATCAATGGATTCCCCTTTCGATCGTCATTGATGCCCATGGGGGGATGCCACATGATGCCCGTCAACAAAACTTTGTGCGAAGGCGCGGGCGTCAAGCCCGGAGACCTCGTCGACATCGTCATGGAACGGGATGAACAGGAGCGCACCGTTGAGCCGCCCGCGGAGCTTCAAAGAGCAATCAAGAAAAGCAAGAAGGTGCGTGAACGCTGGGAGAGTCTTTCCTTCACTCATAAAAAGGAAATGGCGAATTCCATCATCGGTGCGAAGCAGGAAGAAACGAAACAACGCCGGCTGGCGAAAGTCCTGCAAGTGCTACAGAGCGGGGCAAAGTGGACCGGCTGAATTCCAATTAGCCGTCGGGTGTCCGTTTAGGGAAGACCTCGTCAGAGGCCGCGAAGTTGTTTCACAATTTCTGCCACATCATTTTCCTGAAACAGGCGGATCGCTGCAATCCCCGCGGCTCCCGCGTCAAAGCATGCCTTCGCATTTTTTAGAGTGATCCCACCCAGCGCCAGCACCGGGATGCTTGCCTTGCACGCGGCGCGGAGCTCTACCAGCCCTTTCGGCTGCATATCCGGAATATCTTTCTTTTCGAACACCGGCGCGAAGACGGCGAATGTCGCTCCACCTTCCGCGGCTTCGGCGACCTCGGCTGCCGAATGACAAGACGCTCCGATCAGCGGATTTCCTGGAAAGCTTCCGTGGGCGCTCGCGCCACGTTTCTCCCAAACTGCCCGCACTTCTCCAGGCGTGATGTCTTCCGAGCGCAGATGAACGCCATCGGCTCC